>NZ_JBANLY010000015.1:0-93406 GCF_037046045.1 Rossellomorea sp. LJF3
CGTTTTCGAGCTAAAATACTATTAACACATAAGTATAAAAGATTGGGTTCACATATTGGATAAGGGTGAAGCAACATTCACTTCACCCCAACATTTGACGTTGAACCTTTTATTATGCCTCTTGTAATATTCATGTAACATAAAACAACAAAAATCCTCTAATTTCTACCAAATCCATTTCATTCAGAAATCCATCCTTATACCCGTATCATTCCCATTATGACGCGAATCACCGCGCAAGAGTGGAAAGAATATTTTCAGATAAATTATACAGTTATATTACAATCATGATTCTGCGTCCCGGTTTTCGTCGAATTATGGTAAATTAGTAAAGTATCAATTTAATAGAATTCGACTAAATTAGGCTTAATGAACTACCGTTAAGTGGGATTTTTGCTTTAGTTTATAGGAGGCAAGTCAATGAGTTTTGGAGAGAAGTTATCACCCATTTTAAACAAATATAAAAAACTTAATATTCGACATAGATCAAGCCAATTAGTGAAGAGAGTAGGGATTACAACACTCGCTCTTACCACTTTAACCTTTTCTTCTGCTGCCGCTGCGGGGTCTGAAGAAGATTTGCAAACCATCTATCATGTGTACATGGGTAGTGAGTATGTAGGTGCCGTTACAAGTCAGGACGAAGTAAAGGCGGTATTAGAGGAGAAGCTTGAGAAGGCTCAGAAGGAATACAGTGATTACCAGGTTGATTTTGATAAAGAAGTAACGTACATACCTGAGAATGTATTTGAAGCTGTCCAAACCAACAATCAACAAGTCATTGAAAACGTAAATAAATCTGTAGCTATCGAAGCCAATGCATTTGCTTTGGTTGTCGATAACAAGCCGGTTGCGTATGTGAAAGATGAAAAGGCGGCTGAAGAAGCTTTAAAAGCCTTTAAGCTTAACTATGTTTCCGATGAAGAGCTGGCTGAATTAGAGGCAAGGAAAAAGGACTCTTCAACCACTTCTTTACCCGCTTTGAAAGAAAATGAAACTCGTTTGTTAGAAGTTTCTTTCAAAGAGAATGTAGACGTTAAAAAGGCACAGGTGAAACCTGAAGAAATGATGTCCCCTGAAGAAGCGGCTGATTTTCTTGAAAAAGGTGCGTTAGAAGAGAAGAAATACAAGGTCCAAGAGGGCGACTCTCTTAGTACGATTGCCGAAGATCATCAATTGACGACCGGTACTTTACTCAAGTTAAATGAAGGCTTGAAAGAGGACGATGCGCTGAAGGTGGGTGCAGAGTTAAACGTTAGTGTATACGAGCCGCTAGTTCACGTACTTGTTAAGAAGGAAGCAAATAAGATTGAAAAGATCGCGTATGATAAAGAAGTAGAGGAAGACTCTTCTATGAATAAAGGCGATACGAAAGTGAAGCAAGAAGGTCAGGATGGCGAGAAATCCATAACCTTCGAAACAACAGAGGTAAATGGTTCTCAAATCTCCAAAAATGTAAAAGAAGAAAAGAAATTAAAAGACCCAGTTAAATATATTGTAATTAAAGGGACGAAAGCCATTCCTTCAAGAGGATCGGGAAGTTTTGCATGGCCGACGAATGGGGGTTATATTTCTTCCAAGCAGGGTCAACGATGGGGGAAAATGCATAAGGGCATCGACATCGCCCGTCCAAGTGACCGTACCATCAAATCGGTTGATAATGGAAGAGTCGTATCAGCAGGCTGGGACGATGGCGGTTATGGAAATAAGGTCATCATTGATCACGGAAATGGATATAGAACTCTTTATGCTCATTTAGACTCCATCTCTGTTTCTGCCGGCCAAACGGTTGAAAGAGGACAGAAGCTCGGGATCATGGGAGAAACCGGTGAAGCAACAGGCGTTCATCTTCATATCGAAATTTTCAAAAATGGATCATTGATAAATCCATTGGATGTACTGTAATTATATAGAGGGAATCAAGCAAGGGACTGACACAATCATTTTATTTGTCAGTCCCCTTTGTTATATTTAGATTATAATCAACGAGCATTGAAATAAAGGGTATGATAGAGTTAAAGATGAATTAATATGGAGAAAGTGATAAATTTAAAGGAAGAATCCTATACTAATCACAACTTTATATGATCCATTACTTTTTTCTAAAGGAGATCAATTGATATGGAAAAGAAAATATTAGTCGTTGACGATGAGAAACCAATTGCAGATATATTACAGTTTAATTTAAAGAAAGAAGGCTATGAGGTCCACTGTGCCTATGATGGCGATGAAGCGGTGAAGATGGCGGAAGAAATCAAACCGGATCTTGTCCTTCTTGATATCATGCTTCCGAATCGTGATGGAATGGAAGTGTGCCGTGAAATCAGGAAGAAGTATGAAATGCCGATCATCATGCTGACAGCGAAAGACTCTGAAATCGATAAAGTATTGGGACTGGAGCTTGGGGCGGATGATTATGTGACCAAGCCGTTCAGCACACGTGAATTGATTGCCAGGGTGAAAGCCAATCTTCGACGCCACCAGCACGGTGCACAACAAGCTGTCGAGGATGAGAATAATGAAATCACCGTCGGATCCTTAACGATCCATCCGGATGCCTACGTTGTTTCAAAACGGGGAGAAACAATCGAATTGACTCACCGTGAGTTCGAGCTCCTTCATTACTTGGCGAAACATATCGGACAGGTCATGACCCGTGAGCATTTACTACAAACTGTGTGGGGTTATGATTACTATGGGGATGTGCGTACAGTCGATGTTACTGTCAGACGTCTTCGCGAGAAAATTGAAGATAACCCAAGTCACCCTACCTGGATCGTAACACGTAGAGGAGTAGGTTATTACTTACGAAATCCTGAACAGGAGTAATATGTAATGAAGAAAGTTGGCTTAACCCGTTCGATTCATTTGAAATTTGTTCTGATCTACGTCCTGCTCATCCTGCTCGCCATGCAAATCATCGGGGTTTATTTTGTGCGGGAACTTGAGCAGAAGCTCGTGGAGAACTTTAAAACCTCTATTACCAATAGAGTGAATTTATTAGAATATACCGTAAAAGAAGCCATGTTAAAAAAAAGGGATGAGGACGATCCCACCCTTCAGGAGGATATATACAGGATATTGGATGATAGCAGTAAAACATCTGATATAGCTGAAATCAGGGTCATCAATAGCCGAGCCAGGATCGAGGGGACCTCTGATCCCAATAATCAAGGTCTCGTCGGTCAGATCAGTGCGGAAAAAGAGGTTAAAAAAGCCCTTGCACTCGGATTTGGTGACGACGATATCTACCTTGATGATAAGACAAAGGATCGAATATGGGTATACACCAAACCGATTGAGTCGAACAACGAAGTCATCGGGACCATCTATATCGCCGGGGAAATCGAAACGGTCTATGATCAAATGAGTGAAATCAATAAGATCTTCACGAATGGGACCATCATTGCACTGGCGATAACGGCTGTTTTGGGTGTCTTATTGGCCCAAACCGTTACCAGGCCCATATCGGATATGAGAAAGCAGGCCTTAGCCATGGCAAAAGGTAACTTCTCGAGGAAGGTAAAGGTCTACGGATACGATGAAATCGGTCAGTTGGCCATTACGTTTAATAATCTGACAAAGCGTCTTCAAGAAGCCCAGGCAACGACTGAGGGGGAACGAAGGAAGCTTTCTTCAGTGTTGTCTTATATGACGGATGGGGTCATTGCGACAGATCGAAAAGGCCGGGTCATTCTCATTAATGATCCTGCTGCTGATATGCTCGATGTTTCACGTGAAACAGTCGTTTCCCAACCGATCGTTTCACTGTTGGGGCTGGATGAGGAGTATACATTCGATGACTTATCGAATGAACAGGACTCTATCATTCTGGATTACAGTACGAAGGATAAACCGTATATTTTACGCGCAAATTTCTCTATTATCCAAAAAGAGACGGGCTTCGTGAATGGTCTTATAGCAGTCTTGCATGATATTACGGAACAAGAGAAGATAGATTTAGAGAGACGGGAATTTGTCGCCAACGTTTCCCACGAGCTCAGAACTCCTTTGACGACGATGAGGAGCTATCTGGAGGCCCTGGCAGAAGGGGCATGGGAAGACAGGGAAATAGCCCCCCAATTTCTTGACGTGACCCAGAACGAGACTGAGCGAATGATCCGGCTCGTCAATGACCTCCTTCAGTTATCAAAAATGGATAGCAAAGACTATCGTTTTAATAAAGATTGGGTGGACTTCATCCTGTTTTTCCATAAAATCATCGATCGTTTTGAAATGACGAAAGATGTAAATGTAACATTTAACCGCTTCTTGCCGGATAAAGCGATGTTCGTAGAAATTGATCAGGATAAGATCACCCAAGTGCTGGATAATATCATTTCCAACGCATTAAAGTATTCACCGGAAGGCGGCACCATTACCTTTACGGTGAAAGAAAAAGAAGGATTCATCGAGATCAGCGTATCCGATCAGGGGCTGGGGATTCCGAAAGATAATCTGGAGAAGATTTTTGAACGTTTCTATCGTGTAGACAAAGCCCGTACGAGACAAATGGGCGGTACTGGATTAGGGCTTGCCATTGCGAAAGAAATGATATCAGCACACGGTGGTGATGTGTGGGCGAAGAGTAAAGAAGGTAAAGGGACGACAATCGTATTTACCCTCCCATATGATTCCACACAAGAGGATGATTGGTCATGAATTATGAAAAAATTAAATCGATAGTCTTAACCGTACTTGTTTGCATAAGTGTCTTCCTTACCTTTAATCTTTGGACCTATTCACCGGGTTACGATACGATCAACAGTGATGGTGCTTATGATGTTTCAGTCGGGGAAAAACTGAAGGACAATGAGTTGAATACCCATCTTATTAAACCTTATAAGCTCTTTTATCATGGTCGGGACAAAACAGTCGGTACAACCAATCAGTCCGAAATGGATAAAGTGACCGAGCAACTCGGGAAGTGGTCTCTTTTCGAAATTAAAAATGTATCAAATGAGTATAGTTTTCAAGAAATAAATACTCTTATTCAGAGTGAAGACAAGTTTGAACTGGTGTTTCCCGACATCGTTCCCTTATCTGTCTTCAGTCAAGGATTGAATTTGGAAGAAAAAAATATTTCAACTGCTTCGTTTAATCGGATTGTCATTGATTTAGATAATGATAATCAAGATACAGGCTCTATTTTCTTTATTACAGTAAGTGACGATAAAAAGGAGAAGGCTGTGTACGAAAGTCAGGTCAGCCTTGCAAGCCTCGATTCATTTAAACGGAATTTTGTGCAAAGAGCCTTATATAATAGCGCTTATAGTCAATATGTGGAACAACCGATAAATGATAAGAAAACCATTTTTCTACCTAAGGATGCAGAGGATTATGTCAGTTATTATTACTACACGGAATTAAGTTCTCTTGAAGAATATAAACAGGCGCTATTTAGTGATCCCAATAGTGTAAATATGGGGTCAGTGGACGATTTGGTGACGTTTATGGATGTTTCATCCATATTGACGGTGGATAAGAATCACAATACATTCTCGTTCGTTAACCCTTCTGAGGATAAGGATGATGGCTCCTCACCTGCCATGCTCGTACAAAAGAGCATGGAGTTCGTTAATGATCATGGCGGTTGGACAGATGATTATCAGCTCTTTTCCATAAGTCCCTATGAAAATAAAATCGTTTATCGCCTTTTTCTGCAGAACCACCCTGTCTTCAACGATAACGGGATGGCTGAAGTCTCTCAAACTTGGGGTCAGAACGGCATCAATAAATACAGTCGTCCATACTTTAAACTCGACTTCTCGTTTAAAGATACGGCTGAAGTTCGATTGCCATCAGGTTCTTCCGTCATCTATGCTTTGAATCAAGTGGATTCAATCAATCTTGATTATGTAGATGATATTGCCATTGGGTACAAAATGACCAGAGATCCAAATGAAAGCAGAAAACTTAATTTCGAACCCTCCTGGTATTATAAATACGATGGTAATTGGTTAAGGTTATCCGTCGATGACAAGGAGGGACTGTAAATTGGATTGGAGTAAAACGAAAAGCATATTCATCATTGTTTTTCTCGTGTTAGATATCTTTTTGATGTCCCTTTTTATCAATAAAGTGGGAGAAAGCAATCCAGAAACACTCAGTCAGGCTACATTTGAGGAAAAATTAAAAGCGGACAAAATTAAATATCCAAAGACGCTGTCCCAGGATCCAACGGAAGAAAAATATATCCAGGCTAAATCGAGGAAGTTTAAGGCCGAAGATATCAGTATTTTAAAAAATCAAGACGTGACCATTATTAACGAAAGTACGATTCATTCTACGTTAGATGAGCCTGTTTCATTGGATAAGGATTTTTCACCGGATGATTTAAATGACTTCATGGAAAACCAGGTCATTGATGGTGATAAGTACAGCTTCTGGGATTACAACACGGAAGAACAGACGATCACCTATTACCAGACGTATAGGGGAAGGCAGTTATTCAATAATACGAATGGAAAGATCGTCCTTACCGTCAACAATGATAACAAAATTGTATCGTATAAACAGTCCATGCTTGAGGATCTGAATGAGTTTGGGGAAGATAAATCCATTATTCCTTCCTTTGTAGCATTGCAGGGCCTTTATACGAATCAAAAAATCAGTCCGGACAGTGTCGTTCATAAACCGAAATTAGGCTATTGGACGTTCCTGTCCGAGGAATCCCAGGTCCTTGCACCAACCTGGCACTTTGTCGTGGAATCAGGGGACAAAGAAGAGGATTTATTTATCAATGCCGTTGAAGGACAGATTGTAGAGATCAGCAAACCGGAAAAAGAAACATTGGAGTGAGAGATATGACGATGCATTTTAGTGTACTTGCAAGCGGCAGTACGGGAAATGCGATATTTGTTGAATCGGAGGAACATTCCTTTCTTGTCGATGCCGGATTGAGCGGCAAGCAGATGGAAGGATTGTTCAGTCAGATCGACCGAAAGATTGAAGATTTGTCGGGGATTCTGGTCACTCATGAGCATAGTGATCACATTAAGGGGATCGGTGTATTGGCGAGGAAGTACAAGCTGCCGATCTATGCGAACGATAAGACGTGGAACGCCATGGCCGGTCTGGTGGGGAAGATTGATACAGAGCAGAAGTTTTCTTTTGATATGGAAACGGCCAAGCATTTCGGGGGATTAAGCATTGAGTCATTCGGGGTATCACATGATGCTGCCGAACCGATGTTTTATATTTTCCATCACGGGGATAAGAAGCTTGTTCTTGTCACCGATACGGGGTATGTAAGCGATCGGATGAAAGGGATCATCTCGAATGCCGACGCCTATGTATTTGAAAGCAATCACGATGTAGGGATGCTCAGGATGTGCCGTTACCCATGGAATATCAAACGTCGGATCCTCAGTGATTACGGTCATGTATCCAACGAAGACGCGGCCATTGCCATGAGTGAAGTGATGGGTGATAACACCAAGGGTATTTACCTGGCTCATTTAAGCCTTGATAACAATATGAAAGATCTCGCAAGAATGAGTGTCACCCAAACACTCGAATCAAAAGGAATCCTGGTAGGAGAACAAATCGATCTATTTGATACGGACCCTAAAGTACCAACACCTTTAGTTGCGATTTAAACCGATTCAAATGTTTATGATTTCTCTCTAAAAGGTATGAAAAAGGTGAGGGCTTCTGTCTTCGCCTTTTTTGTATGTCTTTAACGGAAAGCGAGCCCCTGACGCGGAAATTGCTAAGTAAAAGCAACGATGTTAACAGCCTTACATAATTAGTAACCTAATAAATTTCTTACCATCTTTTCATCATTTTTTAATTTAATCTGACTATAATCGGGCTTGTAAAGATAAAATAACAAAAGGAATAGCTGTTAGAAAGGATGAAGACGCATGGGATATTATGATGGTGATCATAATTCTGAAGGCAGGACTGGCAGGCAAAAGGGAAATCGGGGAGGAATGTTCCTGGCGGGGCTATTGGGAGTAATCCTTGGGGCGATCCTCGTAATCGTAGCCATTCCTCAGCTGACCAACTTTGATATATTACCTTATTCGGTCCAACCGGATCAGGATTTGAAAGAAACGGATCAAACGTATCATAATGGAACCACCAAGAATGTGTCTGTCAATGTGACGACGGATGTGACGAAAGCCGTTGAAAAGACCGGGGACTCCGTGGTTGGGATCACGAATATCCAATCCCAGAGCTTCTGGGGTCAGGGTGGTGGCCAGACCCAGGACCAGCAGGCAGGAACGGGATCAGGGGTCATGTATAAAAAAGAGGGAAAAACGGTCTATATCGTGACGAATAATCACGTTGTAGAAGGTGCGGATCAACTGGAGGTCACCCTCGCCGACGGTACAAAGGTTCCTGCTAAACTTCGTGGTACCGACGTTTGGACAGACCTTGCCGTCATTGAAATCGATGGAAGTAAAATTAAGAATGACGATATTGCCGAGTTTGGAAATTCGGATGAGCTGAAAGCGGGTGAGCCTGTCATTGCCATCGGAAACCCCCTTGGACTCCAATTCTCAGGTTCAGTGACGCAGGGTGTCGTATCAGGCGTGGAGAGAACGATTCCTGTCGACATCAATCAGGATGGAATGGAGGATTGGAACGCAGAGGTTCTGCAAACCGATGCAGCCATCAACCCGGGTAACAGCGGTGGAGCCCTTATCAATATTTCCGGACAGCTGGTCGGGATCAACTCCATGAAGATCGCCCAGGAAGCGGTGGAAGGAATCGGACTCGCCATTCCGATCAACTATGCCGAGCCGATCATCGAAGACCTTGAGCAGTACGGAGAGGTCAAGCGTCCCGCTATGGGAGTGACATTGGAAGACGTCAATCAGATTTCTGCCTATCACCAGCAGGAAACCTTGAAGCTGCCTAAAGAGATCAATTATGGCGTCATGATCAGACAAACCGTTCCGAATTCACCTGCTGCGCAGGCAGGACTACAGGAGCTTGATGTCATCACCGAACTTGACGGTGAGAAGGTCCAGAATGTAATCGACTTGAGGAAGCATCTATATAATAAAAAAGAAGTGAACGATCAAATGAAAGTCACCTTCTATAGAGATGGCAAAAAGAAAGAAGTCACGATGAAACTGACGGATGAATCCCGTTTATAGAATGTGGAATAATTGAAAAGCAGGAAGGCGATGCGCCCTTTCCTGCTTTTTCTTTACATGATATGATGATTGTGGATAAGTATATAAACAACATTTCAAGAATGGTTAGGAGGAAACGACATGATTTTCTGCTGCTTAGAGCATGTGGAATTAGCCATGGATATTGTCGTCGATGAGCACGAGGTAGCGCCTCAACTAACAGAGCTTTCAGAAGACAAGAAGTTATCCACAACCTGTGAATATTGTGGGAATAACGCCGTATATATAGTGGCGAACTAATATTCTCATACCATATGAGGATTAACCTTGTGGATATGTGGATAATTTCTGTGGATAACGTGTTTGTAAATTGTTTGTAAAGCGAGTGTGGATAGTGAACATCACCATTGTAACGGTTGGAAAATTAAAAGAAAAATATTTAAAGCATGGAATCGATGAATATGTAAAGCGTCTTGGGGCGTACGCAAAAATCGATATTGTGGAGCTGGCAGATGAAAAGGCCCCTGAAGTATTGAGTGACTCTGAAATGGAGCAGGTGAAGAATAAAGAAGGTGAACGGATCTTAGCGAAGATCTCACCAGATCATCATGTCATTGCCCTTGCCATCCAAGGGAAGATGCGTTCTTCAGAAGACCTCGCCGATAATCTGGACAAGCTTGCAACATACGGTAAAAGCAAAGTGGCATTTGTGATTGGAGGATCATTGGGACTCAGTGATGACGTCATCAAGAGATCCAATGAAACCCTTTCGTTTTCGAAAATGACTTTTCCCCATCAGTTGATGAGATTGATTTTGGTGGAACAGATTTATCGGGCGTTTCGGATTAATCGGGGGGAACCGTATCATAAGTAGTCAGGTAAAACGATAAAGTGACGTAAGGTATTTATATGACATTTGAGGAGGGGTCCACCCATGCAGTATGAAAAAGTCCGCTGGGGAATTATCGGTTGCGGAGATGTAACGGAAAAGAAAAGTGGCCCTGCTTTTCAAAAGGTAAGAAACTCAGAGCTTGTTGCCGTCATGCGGAGGACGGGTGAACTGTCGAAGGATTATGCCGAAAGACATGGAGTGGCGAAATGGTACGACGAGGCTGATGCCCTGATTAACGATCCTGATGTGGATGCAGTTTATATCGCTACGCCGCCAGGCTCCCATAAGGAATATACGCTGATGGCTGCCGCTGCGGGAAAACCTGTTTATGTTGAGAAGCCGATGGCACGTACCTTCAATGAATGCAATGAGATGGTGGCTGCTTGTAAGAAGGCTGGTGTGCCTTTGTATGTAGCATACTACCGCCAGGCTCAGGAACGCTTTTTAAAGATAAAAGAATTGCTTGATCAAAATGTGATCGGAGACGTCCGTTTTGTCACCTCGACCCAGTATCAAAAAGCAGGGGAAGACGTGAAAGATTCAGATCAATTACCTTGGCGTGTTCAGCCCGAAATAGCGGGAGGTGGGTTGTTCTTCGATTTAGCCAGCCATACCCTTGATATACTTGATTTTCTACTCGGACCCATTCAAGAAGCAAAAGGTTTTGCTTCCAATCAAGGGGGATTTTACGAGGCGGAAGATATTGTGACCGGTACATATCGCTTCACATCCGGCGTTCAAGGCATCGGAACATGGTGCTTCACGGCTTTTGAAAATGTAGATAAGAATGAAATTGTCGGCAGTAAGGGGAAAATCAGCTTTTCTACATTTGGAGATGACCCCGTCACATTGACGACAGGTGAAGGAAAAGAGCAATGGAGTTTTGAACGGCCGCTTCATGTCCACCAGCCGCTTGTAGAAACCATCGTTAAAGAGCTGACCGGGAATGGCGTTTCGTGTCCCAGTACTGGAGACTCGGGTGCACGTACCAATTGGGTGATGGATAAGATTGTAGGGAAGTAGGAAGTATTTGCTTCCTGCTGCTATAAGACGCGGTTGCCTTTCTGGTTATTCAAAAAAGAGAGAAGAGCATTGGTTAGCTCCTCTCTCTTTTTTCATTGCTTTTATTTACTTAGATACAGAAAAGTCTTCCGCATCTTTCACTGCATCCTTATATTCATCAAGCAAAGCACGGACTTCATCGGTGGTTTCCGATTCCATCAGGCGATTTCGCAGCTCACTCGCTCCCCTGAATCCACGCACGTAGATTTTAAAGAAGCGGCGAAGCGGTTTGAATTGACGCGGCTCAAGTTCTTCTGAGTACTTATCATGAAGATCAAGCTGCAGACGCAGGAGATCGAGCAGTTCCCCACTCGTATGTTCTTTCTTCTCCTTTTCGAACGCGAACGGATTGTGGAAGATTCCCCGTCCGATCATAATGCCGTCCACACCGTATTTCTCCGCAAGTTCAAGTCCCTTCTCTCGATCAGGGATGTCGCCGTTGATCGTCAATAATGTGTGAGGGGCGATTTCATCACGAAGCTTCTTGATTTCAGGAATCAGCTCCCAGTGGGCATCCACGTCACTCATTTCCTTTTTCGTACGAAGGTGGATGGAAAGATTGACAATGTCCTGTTCTAATAAGTGCTTCAGCCAGTCGTGCCACTCCTCCACCTTGGTATAACCTAGACGGGTTTTCACACTGACGGGAAGTCCTCCCGCTTTGGCTGCCTGGATGATTTCCGCTGCGACATCCGGTCGGCGGATCAGGCCGGATCCCTTTCCATTCGCTGCAACATTGTGCACCGGACATCCCATATTGATGTCGATTCCACGAAAGCCCATTTTAGCCACACCGATACTCGTTTGACGGAAGTATTCAGGCTTATCGCCCCAGATATGTGCGACAATCGGCTGTTCGTCTTCCGTGAACGTCAGACGTCCGCGTACGCTGTCCTTTCCTTTCGGATGACAGTAGCTTTCTGTATTCGTAAATTCTGTAAAAAACACGTCAGGTCTCGCCGCTTCACTCACCACATGACGAAAAACGACATCGGTCACGGCTTCCATCGGTGCCAACACAAAAAATGGCTTAGGCAACTCATGCCAGAAATTTTCTTTCATACTCTATTTAAACCCTTTCCTTTAGGGAAGCATGTTCCCAAAATTAAAAAGTAAGATGCTTTACTGTTATCCATTCCCGGTTAGGATGGATTCCAACCAGTATATACTTTAATGGTATTGGACGAAAAGTGCAAGGGAACGCGTCGTCTTGTTAGGAGGGAAATACTTATTATTGAAGAAAAATGAACCAAATCTTGAATAGATTAATAAGGCGGTTGGAACAGGACTTTCAGTACTTTGAATATGGAAGAATTTATTTCATAATCCTGAACACATTCTGTAAAAAATTGCTATAATTATTTACAGAAGCAGTGTATCGACCTGCGACAGTAAAGGGGAGCGGCCAATGTCTGAGTTGAATGAAAATCCGTTAATGAAGAGCGATGAAAAGAAACCGAAGATTAAGGTGGAAAGAAAAGAAGGAGAACCGACTTCCGCATTTAAAGGGGCAAGTTGGGCAGCTCTGGTGATAGGGGTTTCCGCTTATTTGATCGGCTTGTTCAATGCCGGAATGGAGCTCAATGAGAAGGGGTATTACTTTGCAGTATTGGTATTCGGACTCTACGCAGCTGTATCCCTGCAAAAAGCGGTAAGGGACAAGGAAGAGGATATTCCTGTTTCAGGCATCTATTACGGGCTCAGTTGGTTCGCCGTCATTGTAGCCGTATCGTTAATGACCATCGGACTTTATAACGCCGGAAGTATCATCTTAAGTGAAAAAGGATTTTACGGAATGTCGTTTGTTCTTAGTCTGTTTGCGGCCATTACGATACAGAAAAATATCAGGGATACACAGGTGGCAAGAGATAGAGACTAACGAATGGCGGTACTGCTTGCAGTGCCGCCATTTGCTATTCATAAAGGATTTCGAAACCAGGGGTTGAGATAGAGAGTGGACTGGTTTGCTGCTGAATAAAAAAATTCGACATAATGGCACGAATATTCTGAGATTCGCATGATTAGTTGAAATCCCGCATGAAAAACGTTTTCTCCGCACGATAATTGAAATTTTCGCACGGTCCACATCAATTCTCGCTTGATTCTTCCCATGAAAATCGTTCATCACAGTAATTCCAGTTAAAAAACTAAAAAGAAGTATCCAAGAACCATTTTACGTTCTGGATACTTCTTTTTTAACATTATGTTGCACTTACCTGCTTCTGATCCAACCGATAACTCAAGAAAGTCAGCAGACTCGCACAAATTGCAACCACTGCGCCGACGAGTGTCACATTCATCAACGGGCCCTGGTGGTAGACAAGGCCTCCGAGTGCCGATCCCATGGCGATGCCGACATTGCTCGCAACCGGCATCAGGGAAGCGGCAAGGCCAGTGGCTTTCGGTTGATACACGCCGGCAAGGTCGATCAAGTAAAGCTGGGTCGAGGTGGTAAGGAGGATGGCCATCAAGGACATCAATCCAATGTTGATCAATCCAACGATAAAATGATCGGTCGTAAAGTACAGGGCAAACAGGACAAATGCCTGGATAAGAAACACGAATCGGAGGCGTCCGATGGCATTGTGACTGGCAATCTTCCCTGCAAGGATGTTGCTGAAAATCGAGATGAACCCGTAAGCGAACAGGATCAAGCTGATGGAGCTGCCTGGTGCTCCCATCTTGTTAAGAATTGGGACAAGATACGTAAATACTGCATAGGTCGCACCGAAGCCAAGGGATGGAATGAAGAAAGCCATCAGGATCCTAGGATGGGTCAATAAGGAGAACTGATCCCGCATGGAACTGCGGTATTGACTGAGCTTACTCGGTAAATTCATGAACGATGCCAAGAAGGCAACGACACCTAGTAACGTCGTTAATAGGAACGTAGCATGCCAGTTGTACCATTCGGCAATGACCGTACCGATGGGAACTCCGATGACGTTCGCCAGGGTGAACCCGCCGAACACGAATGAGATGGCGACGCCTCTTTTTGTGACTGGAATGGCCTCACTGGCGATCGTCATGGCAAGTGAAATCAACACTCCTGTCACAATCGCTGTCAGCATCCGAAGCCCCATAAGCATGACGTAGCTGGTGGAAATCACGCACAAAGCATTCAAAACGATGAATGACCCTATCAAACACAACATCCATTTCCGCTTTGGAAAATGACTAGTTGCCGACATGACAATGGGCGTGGCGACGGCAAAGGTAATGGCAAACGCTGAAACAAGCGTGCCTGCCTTTGCATTTGTTATATGAAGACTTGAGGAAATCTCCGTTAAGATCCCGACGATGACAAATTCGCTTGTCCCGAGAACAAATGTTAATAACGTAAGGGTAAAAATAAGGAACCAATGTTGTTTAGATAATACCGTTTCTTTCATAAGTACCTCTTTTCTAAGTTGAATATCCATATAGGATAGAGTAGGCAAACAATTTAACCATCATACCATAAAACATTTTTATGAAGTAACCCTTGTATGTGAAAAGTATAAACAAATGAGCAGGACACAATTTTCATGTCTTGCAGAGCATATTCATTTTCGAGTAGGGACTAAAATTTTTCATGGAAATGGAGGAAACGTTTTTGATAGACTAGAATGCTACCCCACTCCATTTTCTTTTTTCCTTTCCGATTTGGTTTGATTTGAGATAAAAATGGATATATCTTCTAAATAAAGTCATATCTGTATTGAGGTGTGTCTTAGGAAAGAATGATTCTGTAAAATTTAATAAAACAAAGGTGGGTAGATAAGTGGTGAAAAAGATATCTTTTTTAATCGTCATTTTCTTTTTATCAGGTTGTACTTCTTTAGAAGAGAAGGTCTCCACCTTTACGGAAGCTGAGATTGAAGAGGTATATGGAGAAAAAGTTAAAATGACTTCTATAGAGGAATCCACACCTATTGGCGCCACGATCATTGTGGTACTGACAAAAATCTTCACTGATGTATATGACCTGACATTTCAATCTGAAGATGATCCGAATTTCACATTCGGGGGTGAAATCTCAGGGGACCTTGAAAACTTTGAAGAGGACTATGTTCAAAGCAAACATGAATATTTAATGGAGCGGGATAAAAAGTATGAAGAATACCAAAATGTATTTAAAGAGAATGGAATAGAAGATGTACAGTTTAGAAGTATGATCCACAAAGGCAAACCTTACATAACAGTCAGTGGATACTACAAGGATGGAGAAACCGACCCGGAGAAGCTGGTACACACACTTGGGGAAATAAGCGAAAGCCTTGTGAAAGTGCCTGTCGAAACCTCGCTTGATCTGGAAATGAAATATAATAGGATTTCAACGGATTACTATAGTAAGGAAGAATCTGCTGAATTTGAACAAGTAGTAGAACAACAATTTATGCTGGTCCACCACCATGAAATGGTAGATAGTGGTGTGTTGGATCAAGAACTTGAGAATTTGGGCATGTCTGCAGATTCAAGTTTGAATTGGGATGAGAAAAGTGAATATTTTATTACGTCATTGTTTGTAAATCAGGATATCGCCTTATTTGCCAGACCTTATTCAAGTAATGAGGACATTCTAAAAGCCTTTGATATCTTCAGAAAATACGGTATGGATGAATCAGTCGTGAATATCATCAACTTAGATGGTACATGTATGGTAAAGGAAGTAACAGTAATGGAAGACCTAAGCAGGTGCTATCCAGAACTCTAAAACAGATCCGTCTCACTAAGAGACGGATTTATGATAGTACCACTGATAAAATGTTTCAGCTTCCTCACTTGATAGTCCAAACAACAAACTTTCATGGGTGGGGTTTGCCCGGTTTGAAAACGTGATGGTAGCCACACCAAACATCCGCTCGAGAAAAGAGTGCTTTACCATTACCTGCTGGATCCGATTGCGATGAGTGATGAAGGTTTCATTGATCCACCCTCCCTTACGGATTTGGATCGTTTGCCTGTGAAGTGAATAACTCGTAAACCAGTAATCAAGAACTCTCAGGAAAATGGAAACGGCAAAGATTATCCCTGCCACCCACATCCATTCCATTTTGAAGATCCAAAACCCAGCAATCGAAACGATTGCCAGATAATACGGCTGGATAAGCTTCAGCCAAAGGACTTTTAGAGGAAAGCGTTCCATCTCCTCATTGACTGGGAACTGAGGAAGGATGGCATGCAGCATCTCATACGCTTCCTTTTTCGGCATAAACGGATAAAAGGAACTGATCTCCTCTTCGGACGAACCGGCACTAATCAATTTAATGGATACGAGTCCTATCATTCTTTTGACAATGGATTGTTCGACTCTGACCGCTTGTACTTTATTCTTTGGAATAGAGAAGCTTACCTCATTTCCGATCCCTTTCTCAATATAAATCCGTTCGTGATCATCGCTGATGACATAGTTTCCGTACTTAATAGACGTTTTCACGAAGCCAATCGAAATGGACAGCAACATGGCAGCAATGAATAAAATGACAAGAACCCATACATGGCCAAGGAGATAATGCCAGGCACCTTCCGCAGATTTCTCAATGGCAAAGAAATCTGCCAAGTTGAAATAGACTGCACTTAATAACGGAAAGATCGCCAGAAAACTGAGCGAGGTAAAAGATGCTTTAATCAGATCCTTCCTGGTCGTCTGGAAGTGTACCCTTCGTTCTGGTATCGTCTCTTCTTCCAATTCAGTGAATTCCTGCTTTTGTTCAAGGTGAGTCAGGATTCGTTCCTTTTCATCCTGTGTGATAACAGGGAAGTTACAGGTAGAGTCCTCATCGCTTGTTCCGGTCTCCATTGTTAAAGAGGTTAATCCGAACCAGCGATGGACGAAGGTGGTATGGGACCTGTGGTTATGAATACGATTCCAAGCAACAGTTTTTTGCTTTTTAATGACCATCCCTTCTTTGAAGATGATGGACTCCGTTCCTAGTTCATAGCGGTTTGAGAACCATTTGGTGAAAATAGATACAACAGAACCCGCTGTCACGATTAACAATGCATAGCGGCCCCATACTACCCATCCCGCAGTTGAGTTTGCCTTCAGGATGAACAGGAGGAGATAGAATCCAAACTGGTTCTTAACGATTGATACCAGTTCAACAAGAATATACGCGGGATGATATCGTTTCGAAGGTTTGATCATGCTCCCATTTCTCCTTCTTCGGCATCCCTTATTTTTGCGAAGGTGGCAATCTCTATTTTTAATGATTTTGCAATATCGGATGAGATGGCCGGTATTTTATGAATGGAAGTCGTGGTCCCGATTTCCAGGTCATAAAGATCATACCGACGCATGATCGGCCCCTGCTCGGTTCGTACGTATTCCACTTTTTCCATTGGGATGAGAACGTGCTGCTGCTGCCACTTCCCGAATTTCAGTTGGACAAATTCCCGGTCGACCTGGTAGCGCCATGTTCTTTGCAAATAAATAGGTTCAATGAAGATGGAGAAAATGGCAGAAAGAATGAGTAGACCCCCCAGTATGTATAGGACGATCTCAACCCAGTCGTACCAGTCGAATTGGTTTGTACAGGTAATCAAGATCCCTATGATGAGGAGTGCTGTAGTATGACCGATGGTGTTGGAGATTCTCCAGACTTTGGTTGCTTTGTTTGATATGGTTTCCGTTGGTTCTATTATATGTAAGTACATATGGTTCACCTCTGTCTTTATTTACGGTTTTAAGAAAGAGAAAGTTTCATAGAATATGGAAATTAATTATGAGGAAAGCTTTTACTTATAAATGGTGATATCTATTAAGTAATTCGAACTGATAGATAATATCAGTAAAAGATATCTGTGATATAGTGAGTGATATGGTAAATTTTAGATGAGTGTAGAACTATTGAGGTGAGCAGAACTGAAGAAATTGAAAGATATAGATGATATTACCCGTGTGTACCTTAGCAATATGCAGCTTCCTAAAGAAAATAGAAGAAATGTAATAGGGTTTCTAATCCTTCTTTTGGACTTTTTAGGCTTCCTTCCTTTACTGAGCATTCCTTTTTCTTCTTCCTTCTTCTGGGCTGCACTGGCACCTGTTGCCTTTATTCATGTATGGGGCATTCTTTATATCGTTGCTCCTTATACATTTGAACGATCTTATTACTTATACATTGGAGTTTTTGGGGTTGTAAATACGTATGTATTTTTCCTTGTAATTCAAAAGCTCTTATATCTTCATATTGGTGTCGAAAGCAGTCGCTTCTTTTACATAGGATTAGTGTTGATGGTGTTACTGTTGGTTTTTATTCAGGTTTTTCATGTGAAAATGCTTTATTCCGGTGCCTATGTCAAAATCCAAAATGGAAAGTCACCATTCACTATTTCATCCATCGTCACGTTCTCAACTTTTGGATACGTTGCTGCACAGTTTTTAATGTCCTATATGCTCACTGACTCAGCTTTTATGATTGTATTAATGATGGCGTATACGGTTTTATCCATCGTGACTGCTTATTTATCTACTTTCATTCACCGGTATATTTATATACAAAGCAATAAGGAAAAAGTGTTGAAAATGTATCCTGATTTTGGGAAGCCAAAGGATTCCAGGAAGTTTGGTTAGGGGGGGATTTCGTTGAAGCAGGAAAAGCTAGATGATATTACTCTGTCTTATTTAAGGTTCCAATCCCCCAGTGAAAACAGGAGTAATATACTCGTGTTTCTATTCGTTTTTCTGGATATCATTGGCGTGCTTTTCCTACTGGGAGAGCCCCTGATTCCTTCGTTATTTTGGGGCGGCATCATTCCGGTGATATTCATTCACCTGTGGGCCATTCCATATGTAATTGCCCCTTATACGTTTGAAAGATCCTATTATCTGTTTTTCGGTGTGTTTGGGGTTATCAATACCTTCGTGTACTTTTTAGCAATACAAAAATTGATATATTCTCATTTTCAAATAATCGGAATAGCCCCTTTGGTTTTAGGATCGATTCTTTTTGCATCCCTCCTTCTCATCATGCATTGGATGAACATCCGCTTATTGTATTCTGGGGCGTACTCTCGTCTTCAGAAAGGAGAAAAGACCGTCAACCTTTCTCCGATTGCTTCAGCCACAGGCATTGGCTACGTACTGGGACAGGTAATTCTATCGTCTTTCTTTGTAGAATCAGTGAAAATCCTTATGATCAGCGGGGTACTCTCTATACTATCTGTGGCGACGGCCTACTTTTCTACAAGCATCCATAAATACATCTATATTAGAAGAAACGTGGAGAAGGTAAAACAGGTTTATCCCCAATTCGGGTTACCGAAAAATGAAAGAAATTTGATTGAGGGAAAACGAAAAAAGGGGAAAAGACATGAACAAGCATAAAGATATTGATCCGATCACATTATCTTACTTGAATTTTCAAACTCCTGAAGAGAATAGAAGAAATATCATTACGTTTTTTATCTTTTTTTTAGACATCATTGGCCTCCTTCCCATTTTGGGGGAGCCCTTTTCCTACGCCTTTGTCTGGCCCGCTGTTGTACCGGTGGCATTATTACATTTATGGGCAATCCTTTACGTGGTGGCCCCGTTTCAGTTTGAAAAATCGTACTACCTGTTTTTCGGTATTTATGGCATCGTGAATACATATTTGTATTTTTTGGTGATACAAAAATATTTGTATGTATATGCCGGATTGGATGGTTGGGTCCCTTTAGTTATAGGCGTGTTGTTACTATTGGGGTTATTGGTGTTCTTCCAGCTGTTTAATCACAGATTATTGTATTCCGGAGCGTATGCAAGGCTGCAAAGGAATGATCATAAGTTCAAGGTGTCTCCTATTTTAACCGCTTCAAGTATCGGGTATGTCATTGCCCATATTCTGCTATCTACGTTCATGACAGAATCTCTTTTTGTGATCATCATCATTACGGGAGTGTCCATCTTATCGATACTCACCGCCTTTTTTTCAATATCTCTACACAGATACTATTTTATTTTGAAACATGAAGAGGCAGTTAAAAGGGTATATCCTCAGTTTGGTTTACCTAAAAGGGAGAGGGGAATTAAACGGTGAATCATTTTGGAGGGAATTACATTTCAAAAAAGAAAATAACAGGGTTTATACTCGTGTTCATCGTGTTTACCTTAATTGCTTGTTCTTTATATGGCATTAATATCCCTTTACCTAGTTCCTATATTCCATTAATGATTGCAGCAAATGGTGTGTTTGCTTTTTGTTCTATTTTTGCTCAGAGATTGATTATTGTTTTATACAAAGTGAATGTTTATGAAGATAATGATAGTTTAATCGGATATTTCAATAAGTACACAGCAATCTTTACATCGGGTATTAATTACTATATACAAAACGTATTAAACCGCCTCCCTTTTCTAGTGAATAAGCTATTGGCCATATGTTTTTTCCTATCTCTTGTTTGGATTGGGTTTGGAATTATTGGAATCTATGATTGACGTTTATGAAATGATGGGTAGGGGAGATGTGGCATGAGAGAGGAAAAAATGATTCAACTTTCAACAGAGGAACTTGTTGGAAGTTTGAAGGAATCGGGATATAGCAAAAAAGCGAAACTACTGAATAAAAAAATCAATGATAAAAGTAGGAAAAGGGAGAAAATCATAAGGGAGACTACATCTAAAGAAGTTAACAGTTTCATACATGATATCGGTAAGTCTGCACACTATGTACGATTTGTAAATAGGGAAGAAGAGTTGTGGATTCATTCTATTGATAATCAAACAGCAGTATTTGAAAAGGTACACCAATCTGAACACATATTTCGTTATCAATTATTGCAGAAGGATTTTTCGAATAGACTCGGTGAATTTTATGGTTTGGATATGAAAGTTGAAGAAGATCCCGCCAAAATCAATTTGGGTATGAGCTCGGAAACATATGATATGATCCATGCTATTGATGAAGAAGGGCTCGACAGGATGATTGAAGAGGAGCCCTTTCAAATAAGCTTATTCTTAAAAGCTTTTAAAGTGAACGGTCAAAAAATCAATCAGATCACTTATGTGAATGGGAAGACTGAACAAATGGAGGATGCAATCCTATTCATCCCTGCGGAAGGATATATTTGGTTGATTAATTATGAAAATGTAAATAATAATCAAATCATTGCCACCAGCAGCTCTTTTAAAAAATTCTTTAAAGGGGTTCAACTAAGTGTTGTGGACTATCTGACATCAAAAGAGAATAAAAAAATTGAAAAGAAGGATGAGAAATTCTTCTCTTTAAAACGAGGCTTTATTTTTTACTGGAAGAGTAATGTTTTTCTGCTCTTTTCTATTCTTTTATTCTTACTGAATAAGAACAGTTGGGCTACGGATGGAGATAGTTATGTGTGGTTATTTGGCATCCAGGTCGAAGCACTAATCATTCTTCTATCCTTCATTGCTTGTTTACGTCCCAGGATATTGGAATAGAAAAAAGGAGGATACCCACATGAAGTTGTAAAGCGATAAAAAGAAAAAGCACTTCAAAAAGAACCATCCCAAAATCAAGGGATGGCTCTCTCCATTATAGCGACGCTTTAATCACCTTTTTATAATACAAAACCGATAATAAACCAAAGACCGAATACAACACCGTATATAGTACCATCACAATGATCATCGGCGTCCAGACTTCGGCTCCGAACAGGAACCATCCTGATTGGACTGCAAAGTAACTGTGCAGAAGTCCGATGAGGAGAGGGATTCCGAAGCTGAATAGCTGCTTGGCTTGAATGCCTCTCAATAAGTCACCTTGAGTGAATCCTAATTTTCGTAAAATGGTATAGTTCGGTTTTTCATCTTCACTTTCGTCCATCTGCTTAAAGTACAGGATGCAGCCCGATGTGATCAGGAAGGTGAGGCCGAGGAATCCGACGATGAACATAGTGAGTCCGATGCTTTGTTTTTGTTCAGCTTTCATGTCGTATTGTGATGCGTTCCCCCACCTTTCCCCTAAATTTAACTCTTGAAAGAGGTCATTTGCTTTCATTAAGTCTTTTTCCTTCTCGATGTTCACACCGATATGAAGGGAGGATTCCCTCTGAATTTCTGGATCAAGATCCTTTTTCAGCTGTTGGAAAACTTGGTCATCCACAATGATCGCAGGTGAACCGAACCCTGTAAACCACCCTGAGATTGGGTATTCATCCCGCATGCCCAAGTATTTGAGCTTTATTTTCTTCGTTTTTCCTTTCAGCTCTATCATACCGGAATCGTGAAGTGGCATCAGCTTTTGAAGTAAGTCGCTATAGCCTGTAAAGACTGTTTCGCCTTCTTTTACGTCAATACCTTCTACACTTTGTTCACTGATGACTGCGGTAGGCATGGCATCTTGTGATCCGTTCAGTTCACTAAATTCAGAGTCTGTAATGTTTTCCAGGTTGACGAGAACTCTGATGACTTCAACTTCCTCTTTTCTGAATTCAATACCTTTATCCAGAAGAGCATCTTTAAAATTATTGAAGTCCTGCTTGTTAATTAAAGAAAAATCCGCAGGTACATTGTTTTCCGCCGTTTTTTCAGCTGAATAATATCCGATATAGCTCAAGGATAATAATCCGATAGCCAGTGCCGATACTGTCGTGATAATAGTCAAAAGCAAGGCATTCGATTTCATCCTGAACATGATGGATGATAGGGACAGGACTTCGTTAATGTTCAAGTAGCCATCCTTCTTCTTTCGGATGATGTTGAAAATAAAGCTGACGGACCCTTTATAAAAAAGGTAGGTTCCGAGAATGACGGAGCCTAGTATAAAGAGCATGGCTCCATAAAGCTCTGGCATGGTCGTGAAGTCCCCGCCAAACAATTTGGAAGAGACATAATATCCGGAAGCAATCAAGATGATTCCGAAAACCCCCATGACGATTTCGAACTTGGACATCTTTTTTACTTTCGTTTCCGTTGAAGAACGGACTCTGAAGAGTGATAAGATGCTTTGTCTTTTGATGAATACAAAGTTCATCAGCATGATCAGCAGGTAAATCGCGCAGAAAACGATGATGGTCTGAATAAGTGCGTGGGTCGAGAAATGAAGCTTGGCGATTGCTTCGACTCCGGTGATGTTGAATAAAATCATGATGATCAATTTTGAGAAGGAGAATCCAATCAAGATTCCAAGGATCATAGACCCGAAATACAAGATGAAGTTCTCCACGCTTAGAATGCGGAAAATTTTATTTTTGGTCATGCCGATCAGCTGAAATAACCCGATTTCCTTACTTCTTCTCTTGATGAAGAGGGTGTTGGCGTATAAAAGGAAAATCGAGACGATGGCGACAAGCAGGACGGAAGCGGCTCTGACGGCTGCTCCACCCTTGATGGTTCCCTTCGCTGCATCCATGGAGGGATCATACTGTAGGGTCACAAAGGCGAAATAAAGGGCAACACTAAAGACTAAAGCAAATACATAAAGATAATAATTCTTCAGGTTCTTCTTCAGATTTCGGAATATAAGGGTATTAATGTTCATTCTGCACCCCGCCAAGCACTCCCTGGGTTTTCATGATGTCACTGAAGAAATGCTGTCTTTCCTGTTCACCTTTATTTAATTGCGTATAAATTTGACCGTCCTTGATGAATACGACCCGACTGCAGTAGCTTGCCGCTACGGGATCATGTGTGACCATGACGATCGTCGCCTTCAGCTTTTGATTCAGCTCACTCAGCTTGTTCAGAAGATCTGATGCTGATTTTGAGTCCAGGGCACCCGTCGGTTCATCGGCGAAAATGATGCTTGGTTCATGGATGAATGCACGGGCAGCTGATGTCCGCTGTTTCTGCCCGCCTGAGATCTCGTTCGGATATTTATCTTTCAGTTCTAGGATTCCAAGCTCTGAAGCAAGGGCATTGAACTTCTGATCGGCTTCTTTCTTAGGGGTCTTGGTGATGGATAATGGCAGAAGGATATTTTCTTTCACGGTTAACGTGTCGAGCAGATTGTAATCCTGAAAGATAAAGCCGAGGTGATTCTTTCGGAATTGTGCGAGCTGCTTTTCTTTCATCATCGTCATTTCATTGCTTTCAATCTTAATCGAGCCCTCACTGACTTTGTCGATGGAGGATAGGACATTTAAGAGAGTGGTCTTTCCGGAACCCGACGCCCCCATGATACTGACGAATTCACCCTTTTGAATCGACAGGTCGATCCCCTTTAACACTTCCTGCTTATTGAATTTATTTCCGTAGCTTTTATGAAGTTTGCTTGCTTCTAGTATAGTCATCATATAAAACTCCTTTGATTTGATACTCTTATTATAAAAAGCAGGAAGGTTCTATTCCTGTTATTGTTCGAACAAAACAGAAAAGCATGTGACATTTTTGTCACACGCCTGTAAGTTGAACGAAATCATTTTTCTCTGGAAAGGTGAGGGTGACCCGGGTCCCTTCTCCCCGTTTGGACTCAATATCTATGGAAATCAGCAGAGGTTCTGAAACTCTCTTGGTTAAGTACAAGCCCATTCCTGTAGAAGCGTGATCATGGTGGTCTGTGGTCGAAGTGAATCCTTTTTCAAAGATCCTTGGCAGGTCCCTGGAGTCGATTCCCCTGCCAAAATCCTGAATGGTGAGAGTCACTTTTCCATTTCTTTTTTCGCTTACTATGGAAATATCTGTTTTAGAGCTATATTTAACAGCGTTAGTCAAAAGCTGCCTGATCATAAAAGAGAGCCACTTCGCATCGCTCAGGACGTTTGTGACCCCGAGTTGAATGTCAAATCCGATTCCCTTCTGAATACACCAGGATTGCAAGGTTTTGATTTCCTGAAAAATAGCAGACTCGAGATCGGTGTCCTCAATGTATAAATCATTCTCCATAAAAGACATACGCTTCTGGTGCAACTGCTGATCCAACAAAAGGTGGATGCGCAGCCACTCGTATTTTAAATGAGACTTCAAAGGATCGTCTTCCAAACGCTCAATCATCAAATGCATCGCCGTCAGCGGGGTTTTCACTTCATGGATCCATGACAGAATCTCGTCCTTTTCCTGCTCGAGCATCAGTCGATTCTCAGATGCTGTCTTTCTCAAAAGGTTCGCCTGCTCTGACAGACTATCAGAAACGATTTCCTGGAATGGAGTATCCGGGGCATCCACCCCTGTCATGTTCAGGTTATGATCCCATTCTTTCAGCCGTTTGAAGAATCGGGTTTCCTTCTGATAGCGGATGAACACAAAAACGATGAAAAAGAGCAGCGACAGAAACACCATATACATGATCGGTTGTAACGGGATAGCCGTATCGATAGAGGCGACAAAGATCCATAACAGGTGGAGTCCGAGTACGAATGAAATCCAGCTTTTCCGTTCCCATATGTATGTACGGATCATGGCGAATCCTCTTCAATGGCCAGATACCCCTGCCCGACCTTCGTCTCAATGAAGCGGCCGAGTCCTATCTCTTCCAGGCGTTTCCTAAGACGATTCACATTGACCGTCAACGTGTTATCGCTGATGAATCGCTTGTCGTCCCAGAGGCTGTTCATCAACGCATCTCTGCTGACAATCTTATTCTTCTGTTCGATTAGAAGTTTTAATATATACATTTCATTCTTCGTCAAATCGATAGAACCAATCTCATTGGATACTGTATTCCGTTCAAAGTCAACGGTCGCACCGCACCAGGTCTTGATACTCACCTTTTCGGTGTTATAGTTGTACACCCTTCTGAGAGTGGCCTGTACCTTTGCGATGAGGACATCGAAATGAAAGGGTTTCTGGATGAAATCATCTGCCCCAAGCTGCATGGACATGACCATGTCCGTCGGGTGATCTCGCGAGGACAGGAACAGGATCGGCACATTGGAATGTGTGCGTATCATCCGGCACCAGTGGAAGCCGTCGAATTTCGGCAATTGAATATCAATGATCACAAGGTCCGGTTTCACCTCTGTGAACTCCTGCATGACATGATTGAAATCTTTGATGCCATATACTTCATAGGACCACTGTGAAAGCCGTTCCTTGATTTCATTGAATAGGGTTGTATCATCTTCGATTAACAATAATTTCAACTCTTTCACCACTCAATCTTGCTGTTTACATAAATTGTATAGGAAATCGCATGCATTTGCCATAAACCTGAAGATAGGAACTGTTTTATTTAGAAATATTTAGATTATTTTTACAAAAGATGGGTATTTAACTTCTAAAAGCAATTGACTAAATTGCATAGGAAAGGAATTAAATCATGAAGAAACTTCTCGGGTTAGCCTTGATAACAGCCGTTCTGCTAAGTGGATGTGGTGAAGTGCAGATTTCGATTAATAAGGATCAGGAAGTGGAGGCCGAGACCGGCAGCGCTAAGAATGAAAAAGTGGATCTGATCAGTGATGAACCGGAAAGCGAAAAGATGAAGGAAGCAGATAAGCAAAAGGCAATCCTTCAATTCATCAACGAGGATATCTATAAGGTGGCAGAATATGAAGTCGTCGCATTTCAGTCACTGGCTTCCGTATCAGGAGTAAACTTTACGGATGATCAAACCGTCTACAGGGAATTGACCACCATCACCATACCAGCCTACGAGAAGGCCCTGAATGAAGCCCAGGGCATTGAGGCGGGGATCCCTGAGCTTGAAGAAATGGCGAACCGGGTCGTGACGGCAACTCAGACCTTTTATGATGCACTCATACTCGAAAAGAAGGCGATCGAAGACCAGGATGAAGGTTTGATTGATGAGTCCAACGCCAAGATGGAGGAGTATTACAAACTGGTGGACGCCTATCACTCAGACATGAAGCTTCTAGCGGAAAAGTATAACGTGACGTATGACCTGAATGAACCGAAACAAAATGTAGAAGAATTATAAGTAATTAAAATTGAATGGATTTTTCTGTTAAAACCTTACTCCAGAATGAGAATGAAAGGAGTAAGGTTTTTTAAGTTATTAAATGAACCTTTTAAAAAAATTCTATATAAGAAAATTTTATGAAAAATGCGGTTTATAAAAGTAAAAATAAGGATATATAGTAAGTACTTGTAACTAATTGATAGGATTATACAATCTTTATTCTCCTGATTCGTGAATTATGGAGAGCCTATAGTAATCATTTTCGTACTATTTACCTAATAAATGATAGTGGATCTTATATCAAATGACCTGAAATTAATTATTCCTGTAGTTATAAAGTTTCCTTTTTCCTGTAAAAATTGTGTTTATATGTATGTTTATAATAGTATGATATTGGAAGTGTGGAAACAATTGTAATTATAAGGATATTGAGCAAAAACGGGTTACATAGTTTAGTTGATTTCATGTTTCTTATTTGGGTATTCTGATTTGAAATAGATGATTACCGCCAATTTTAATTAAGGGAGAGGAATTACATGTCAGGAATTATTCGTGTTACCCCAGCAGAATTGATTAGTATGTCAAACCGATACACAAGTGAAAGCAGCCAAGTAGGTGAACAGATTTCACGCCTTGACAATATGATTTCCGAGTTGGAAGGTATGTGGGAAGGTGAATCAAGCCGTGCGTTTGGTGAGCAATATCAAACACTTCGTCCTTCATTCCTGCAAATGCAACAACTTCTTGAAGACATCTCTATGCAGTTGACCAGCACAGCCAAGTCTCTTGAAGATGCAGATGCTCAGATCGCTAATCAAATTCGCGGATAAGTTTATCCCAATCCATTTTAAACATGAAGGAGCGCTTATCATTATGTGGGGCGCTCCTTCCTTATGAGGTGAACCCGGACATGTATATAGAAATCACCATTGATCTTAATCGTTATGATGAGAATTCTTTCGATCTCAGACTATCAAATTACCATACTGTAAAAAAACTGATTGATCTTGTATGGCAGTCCCAAAAACTTACGGCTGAAACCAGGGATGGCTATTGGATCCGGATTGCCAACAAGCATAAAGTGGTTCCTGGCAATATACGGCTGGTTGATGCAGGGATCCACACGGGAGATCGAATTGAAATTTTATAAAGGAGACCAATAGAATGGCACAAAAAAGTGGATCTTACTTACAAGAAAAGCTGGAAGCCGTAATACATAGAAAAGATAATCGTATCACGCTTATTTTTCAAAAAGAGAAGATTAAATTGGATGACGTAACGGAGATCGGCTTCCTGAAGGAGTTATCCCCTTTCATTCAAAGAGAAATCACTATGGAAAATGATGAATTATGCATAGTGAATACCGTACCGGAGTCCTTCTCGTTTCATCCTCAATTAAAGGCAAATGAGAAAGAACGTTTGATGACTGCTTATCAGTTGGTGCAGAAGATTCAAAGACATACGTTGTCACGCCTCCACCTCATTATATGTCCCGAAAACATTGTATTTGACCAGGGAATGACACCTCATTTCATTCACTATGGTGTGAAAGAGAGTCTTCCCCCATACGAAAGAGACCAGGAGCTACTGCTTAAAGAAGCGAAAGCCACGGTAGCAGCCATTGTAGATTCACAGCATAGTTTCAAGGACTACTTAAAATTCAATGGAACTTTGAAGTTATCTTCCCTTACAAAGTCCATTCTGGAGGCGGGGAGCTTTCAGGAATTAAGTGAAGTGTTGAACCATTCCATCGCAGAGGCCAAAAAATCTGAACGTTTGTATGTAAAGGTCAGCAAGAAGAAATGGAAGGTCAATCGGTATGTTCTCCTTGGGGTCTCTATATGCTTAGTCCCTGCAATCCTTTATTCCATTTATTCTCTTTTCTTTATGAATCCAAAGCAGGACAGGGTTGTAGCGGCACAGGAGAGTTTCCTGCTTGAAAAATATAGTGACGTTGTGACGGAGCTCCAACCATATGAAATCGATGAAATACCCAAGGTCACTCAATACCAGCTTGCCCTTTCCTATATCATTAATGAATCCTTGACCGAGGATCAAAAGGAAAATGTGCGAAACACGGTCTCCCTTCAATCAGACCCTCTTTATTATGAGTATTGGATCAATATCGGAAGAGGAAAGGCGAAAGAAGCCTTGGAAACAGCCCGGTTCTTAGAGGACCGCGACTTGATCCTATTTGGACTCCTAAAATACAGGGAACAAGTGAAGGCCGACGGAGAACTTGATAGTGAAGAAAGACAACAGGAATTAAATGAAATCGAAAGTGAAATTGCTGAATATGAAGAAGAAATGAAGGCACTGGAAGAGGAACAATCATCACAGCCGACAGAGTCAATAGAGCAGCCGCAGCAGACTGAAGAAAAGGTGGAGCCGGCTACGGACGGAGCGGAATCTGCACCTGCAGATTCAAAACCAAAAGATGATAAGAAAAAAACAAACTAACAGGGGGGTGAGCACATGTATGCCCTATGGGTTTTTCACGACCATTATTATCAAACGATCCTTTTGAAGGATGAAAACAAAAAAATGACTCTGGGTCCCCAAATAAAGGATACGATCACGATCCTGTCCTTGCCTTCAGCTATTGAAATAGAGTATTCGGGATCCACATTCCATCTTTATCGCGAAGGGGAGGAAGGAAGCATCCTTGAACCTGGCAGTGATCATTGCGTGCGGATTGAGGATAATGAGCTGCATATCATCATCACTTCATTCAAACCAAAGGCGGAAATCTATTATATAGGCCATAAAGAAGAAATCAGTATGTCTACTATGGAACCTGAAGCAACGATCTATCATCCATATGGGAACAGGGAAGCAAGCTGCTTCTGGTATAAGGATTCTGATGGTGGATGGATAGTGGAAACAAATGATTCTTCTCTATATCTGAATGGTCATCTGGTTACAGGAAAACAGAAGCTCCAAACAGGTGACATTCTATTTACTGCTTTCTTATCCGTTACCCTATTAGAAGATGATTTAATCGAGATACATAGTATTGAACAATATCAGACTTCATTAGTGGAGACTGTGAGACCGATGTCCGAGATGCAGAAGAAATATCCCAATTACCGCCGTACCCCGAGGATGGTTTACGATCTGCCGGATGAAAAGGTTCAATTGTCCTTTCCAAGTCAGGAATCAAGTGATACAAACCGGAGTCTGTGGTTAATTATCCTCCCTCCACTCATGATGCTGATCGTCATGGGAATTGTAGCCATTGTGATTCCTAGGGGGATATTCATCATTATCTCGATGGTCATGTTCACCACCACCCTTGTAACATCGACCGTTCAGTTCTTCAAAGATAAAAGCAGCAAGAAGAAATCCCAGGAACGCAGAAAACGCATCTATTCACAATACTTAAAGAATAAAAGGGAAGAGCTTCAGTCCCTTGCAGAGAGACAGTCTGATGTCCTTCAATTTCATTTCCCTTCATTTGAAAGGATGAAGTACCTGACAGATCAACTCTCCGACAGGCTTTGGGAGAGGACGATCGAAAGTCCGGACTTCCTGCAGTTCCGGTTGGGCAGGGGGAAGCTACCTGCCAGTTACAGTATTTCGGTGAATTCTTCCGATATGTCCAATCGTGAAATGGATGAGCTATTGGAGGAGTCACAGAAGTTAGAAGAGGCCTATCGGGAGATCGAACAATTACCGGTAACAGCCGATCTTCATAAAGGGGCAATCGGTCTGATCGGGAAAGAATCCGTCTACAAAAACGAGATTCACCAGCTTATCGGCCAATTGACGTTCTTTCATAGTTACCATGATGTAAGATTCGTCTCCATCTTTCATGAAGAAGAGTACAAGGATTGGGAGTGGATGAAATGGTTACCCCATTTTCAATTACCGCAGTCCTTTGCAAAAGGGTTTATTTACAACGAGAAAACGAGGGACCAAATCCTCTCCTCCATTTATGAAATCCTGCGTGAAAGAGACATAGATGAAGAATCCGAAAAGGTCAGGCATGCTCCTCATTTCGTCTTTGTCATCACGAATCATCAGCTTATTTCCGATCATGTAATCCTGGAATACCTGGAAGGGGAGTATGGACACCTGGGGATGTCTGTCATATTCGCGGCAGAGGCGAAAGAAAGCCTATCAGATAATGTTCACACCCTTGTCCGTTACATTAATGACAACGAAGGGGACATCCTGATTCAAGATAAGAAAGCTGTAAAGATCCCTTTCACAATGGATGGGTATGAGCATGATGGAAATGAGAAATATGCAAGGACCCTGCGAACCCTTAACCATCAAATCGGGATGACCAACTCGATCCCTACGAGCGTATCTTTTCTCGACATGCTCAGAGTAAGGGATGTGGATCAACTGCCGATTGAAGAAAATTGGCTATCGAGAGAATCAGCTAAGTCGTTGGCTGTACCTGTCGGTTTAAAAGGTAAGGAAGATATAGTCGAGCTTAACTTGCATGAAAAGGCACACGGGCCACACGGATTACTCGCAGGAACGACCGGATCAGGTAAGAGTGAATTCCTGCAGACGTATATCCTATCGTTAGCGGTTCACTTCCACCCTCATGAAGTAGCGTTTCTGTTAATCGATTATAAGGGCGGAGGAATGGCTCAACCGTTCAAGAACATCCCTCACTTATTAGGGACGATCACCAATATCGAGGGGAGTAAGAACTTCAGTACCAGGGCCCTTGCCTCCATTAAGAGTGAGTTGAAACGGAGACAGCGCTTATTCGACCGCTATGAAGTGAATCATATTAACGACTACACGCGCCTCTACAAACAAGGGAAAACGGAAGAGCCCCTTCCTCATTTATTCCTCATCTCGGATGAGTTTGCGGAATTAAAGAGTGAAGAGCCGGAGTTTATCAAAGAATTGGTCAGTGCGGCACGTATCGGCCGTAGCCTGGGGGTTCATCTTATTCTTGCCACCCAGAAGCCGGGCGGTGTCATAGACAATCAAATCTGGAGTAATGCCCGTTTTAGAGTAGCATTGAAAGTGCAAAACACAGAGGACAGCCGTGAAATCCTCAAAAATGGAGATGCAGCTTCCCTTACGGTGACAGGAAGGGGATACCTACAGGTTGGAAACAATGAGGTGTATGACTTATTCCAATCAGCCTGGAGCGGTGCCCCTTACCAGGAGGAGTCCTTTGAAGCAGAGGATGAAGTGGCGATCGTCACGGATCTGGGGCTCATTCCTTTATCAGAAGTATCGACGAATCCCGGCAGTCAAAAAGAAATGACCAGTGAAATAGACGCCGTAGTCGATCGAATCGAAGCGTTACAGAATCAAATGGACTTGAAGAAGTTATCCAGTCCCTGGCTCCCTCCTTTGTCCAATCGGATTTACAGAACAGGATTTGCCCAGACAGAGGAGAATAAAATCCTCCTCTCCATGGTGGACGAACCGGAGAAACAGAGCCAAACCCCTTATCATTATGAGGTGATTGAGGATGGGAATGTGGGTATCTTCGGTTCATCCGGGTACGGGAAGACACAAACGCTCATTACGTTATTAATGGGGATGGCTACACAGTTTACCCCCGAAGAAATCCATTATTATCTTCTCGACTTTGGGAATGGCGGGTTGCTGCCACTGAAGCAGCTGCCTCATACGGCAGATTACTTCCTTATTGACGAAGAGAGGAAAATAGAGAAGTTCATTGGAATTTTAGACGATGAACTGGCACGAAGAAAACAACTGTTCCAGAAACAAGAGGTCAGTTCAATCAAAATGTATAACACGGTAAGTGAAGATAAACTTCCTCTTTTATTCGTGACCATTGATAATTTTGATCTGGTCAAAGAAGAAATGCAGGAGCTTGAAACGCAGATCAACCAGTTCGCGAGGGACGGCCAATCGCTTGGAGTATATATGTATTTTACAGCTACACGTGTAAATTCTGTACGACAGTCATTGATGAATAATCTCAAAACGAAAATCGTCCACTATTTAATGGACAGTTCAGAAGCGTATACAATGTTAGGAAGATTACCTTTTTCACCGGAAGCCATTCCAGGAAGAGCGATTGTTAAGAAAGATACGGCTTTCTTCTCCCAGGTCTTCCTTCCTACTGAAGGGAAGGATGATTATGAACAGCTGAATCTGTTGAAAGAAGATATTCAGTTATTAAAAGAGAAATATAAAGGCTTGTCTTCACCTAAACCGGTGCCGATGCTGCCGACAGAACTGACAATGGTCAACTTCACCCAGTATACAGATTCACGAAAAAAAGCTGGCCTGCTGCCGATCGGGCTGGATGAAGAGACGGTTGAACCAGTGTATGTGAACTTCAAGAAAACAAAGCATTGCCTCGTATTGGGACAGGCACAAAAAGGGAAAACGAATGTGTTGAAAGTATTAGCCAACACAGCACTCCTCCAGGATAGTGAACATATTGCGATCTTCGATTCCATAGATAGGGGATTATCGAATTTGATGAGGGAAGAAAAGGTTGTATATATGGAAAACAAAGAACATATTTCCATGTGGCTTAACAGAGTGGAGGAGCTATTCAGCTCAAGAGAAGAGCAATATAACTTATCCATTCAAAAGGGAAGCACTCTCCCATCCTTCTCTCCTGTAATGTTGATCGTGGATGGATATGCAAGATTCCTGCAAAATCTTGATCCCCTTCTCCAGGACAAAATTGTGAAGTGTATGAAAAATTATAGTCACTTAGGCTTCTGTGTGATCGTTTCCGGAAACAACAGTGAGTTAACGAAAGGCTACGATACATTGACGGTTGAAATGAAGCAAATTCGACAAGCACTTGTATTGATGAAGAAGTCTGAACAAACTCTATACACTCTAAGCTATGACCGAAGAGAGCCGGAAATCCAGCCTGGTTTTGGTTATTATATTGAGAATGGAAAAGAAATAAAAATTCAAATACCACTTATGGTAACGGAAAGGAAAGTACACGCATGACAGAGAAGGTAAGCCTGTTCAAACTTTTATTAGCGGTCATGATGATTCTTGCAACTCCTCTTCTATTCTTCCGTTCAGTAGGTGAAAACCCGCTGAAAGTTAAAGAAAATGCCACTAAAGCCATTGCCATTGTGAACGAAGATGCAGGGACAGAAGTAGATGGGGAGCCCTTGTCTTTTGGTGGGGATGTAACGTCCATATTAGAGGATCAGTCTTCCTTTGAATGGACGGTCGTGGGCAGAAGTGCAGGAGAAAACGGTCTTCAAAGTTCAAAATATGACGCAGTGGTATATATCCCTTCGGACTTCTCTGACAAAGTCATGACATATGATGAAGAAAGACCGGAAAAGACAAACCTGAATTTTAAAGTACAACCCCAACTGAATGCTGTAAATAAGGAAAAGGTCCAGTTGGAAATCGAAAAGGCCACCAAAAGGGTCAATCATAAGATGTCTTCCCTTTACTGGAATTATGTATCAGCGGATATGGAGAATATCCGGGCGGAATTCGATGAAATTTTACAAAAAGAACAGACATTCCAAGAAACGATGCTGGCATTCTATAAACCTAGTTCAAAGGATCTTGCTGGCCAAATCGAACAGCAGACATCGATGCTATCAAATCTTCAAAACTCGATTCAACAGGCTGACAGTCGGACACCACAACAGCAAAATACGTTGGAATCCTTTGAACAAAGCCTCTCAAGCTTTGTAGAATATGTCAATCAGTATAGAGACTATCAGGATAATCAAAAGAAACTATTAGCGGATATTCAGTCACAATCCGTACAGATGATCAACGAATCGACTGAAAATCAGCAGCCGCGTTACTTAAAGTCCAAATCACTATTCTCAGAGCAAAGTGAGGCCTTAACGGCAGGTTTGACTCAGTTGAATAACAATATGGATACAAACCAAGAGGTATTTACCGACCTGCAGCAGCGCAGGTTTGAAGAAGTAGGTAGACAAGTGGAAGATTTCTATTCCTTTCAGGAAAGAGTGTTGAATTTCTATCAGCAACTTCAGGACACAACAACGCTGAATAATCTGCAAGGAAATATCTTTGAACTTAACAATAAGTTGGCCGAAGGAGATGGGGAGATCTTCAATCCACCAGCCCCTCCTGAGATTCCTGAGCCGCCAAAAGACGGAGAGGATCCCGCCCCTCAACAGGTCGTGATCTCCTCACAGGAAGGTGAGCCAGAGCCAGGGGAACCAACTGATCCTCCTCCTGCACCACCGAATTTAGACCCGGAGATAGCTGAACTGAAAGCTATTTCTGTTGAAATGGATACGTTGAAGGAAACACTGACAAATTTAACAGAGCCAACGCCTGAAGCCATAACGGAAGCTGTGACGAATATTCAAACGATCAATCATCGTATCAAACAGGTACGAACGCAGCTGCAAGGTAAAAATAATAGCTCGGAGAACCCTCTTCAGGCTGAAGTGGACAGACTGATGGGAGAAGTATCAAGACTTCTGGAAGATAATCAGACATTGATTGATAAAATCGATGAACTGACCAAACAGGTTGAAACTCTTACAACCGAAAATCAAGAGCTCAAAGATCAAGTCAAGACATTGACTGAGACGAATGAAGCTCTGATAAACCAATTGGAGATGTTCTCAGACAACATTTCGAATATCGTTGCCGAAATCGAGGATAAAGAGAGTTCGATCCTGAACTCGGCCGCTTTATCAGATAATAGGAGAAACACCTTATATGGCTATTTTTCCCGCGGGATTAATAACTATAAGCTTATGGATCTTCTACAGTACTACTCTTACCTCGACCGGTATGAAGCGACTCTAAACGGAATGTTAACGGAGAATGGAGTGAAAGCGACCGTTCTTCAGGATGAAAGTCTCAAAAATGAGGTCAATGAGATATTGAAAGTAAGCCAGGCTGAACAAACGGAGTGGGAACAATTAAATACAGGGCTGCCTACTACTGAGGATGCTCTCATCACCCTCCAAGACTCATATACCGTTTTTGCGGCAGAATATAATCAGACCGTTAATGACCAGCAATCACAGCTTACTGAGAGCCTGAATGCGATTAATCAAGAGGCAACAAATGTATTAAATCGAATCCAGCAGCCGGAACAAGCGGCTCCAACTCCTGTTCAGGGAGCAGCAGGTCCTGATTTAGTAGGGAACCAAAAGCAAATCGGTAGTGAAATCAAGTCTATCCACTCCTTCCTGGATACGGTGAGTGAAAGCCAAAATACAATCGTTTCCTATACGAACGAGCTTCAATCAAATGTATCCAATGTACAGAGTGACGCGGATACTTTGAATAATAAGTGGGCAACGAATGTAGCTTCCACTCAATTAATCCGTGATGATGTATTCAGCGTCCTTGGGAATGCATTCGTTGACGGCCAATCCAATGGGTATGTATATGATTTCTTAACAAACCCTTTAAATGTAAAGGGTGATGTTCCGGAAGAGAAGAGTGCGAGCGTTCTTCCACCGGTCGTGATTTTGTTTATCGTCTTGTTATCCAGCTTGCTTATCGGATATACAAGTTATTACTTCCAAAACGCACCTCTTTGGATCCAGGGAGTCATCTTTCTCCTCCTGAATCTAATCGTCGGATTTGTGATCAGCCTGTACGGTCTGGAAATCTATCCGTTGGTGGAATCACGTTCTGTCGAGTGGACGGTCTTTACGATTCTTCTTTTATTGGCTGCATCAGGACTGGTCAGAGTGGCTTTTGTGGCACATCGTTTAGTGGGCTGGTTTGTTTCTGTAGGGCTGATCACCCTGTTTGTGACACCACTATTAGCCTTGACTACGCCGAATTTCAATTTTGAAGATCCGATGTCTACTGTGTATATGTCGATTCAATACGGCACGGAGTCACTTTTCAATCAAGCGGTCATCGTTTTGGGATTGATTGTGATCGGCCTTGCTGTCTTACAAGTATTATTGAATAAACGATCCAATAACCAAACTGATGAGAGTACAGAAGCTTATGAAGGGTAAGGTCCTTTTGCTCCTGACATCCATCGTCAGTGTGATGTTGATGTTCGGTTCACCTATATTTGCAGGTACAAGCATAAACGAATTGATACCGAACGATTATCAGGAAAATAAGTTCAAAAAGAATAGTGACCTTATCCATGATCAGTCATCAACAAATCAGAAGATACAAATTCCCGATGAACAAAAGAGTCTTACCTTTGAAGGGCGTCCAAGCAACGGGTTGAGCGAGCTGAAAGATAAAATTTTTTACAGTGAAGAAAAAGATACCAATACAATAAAAGCAAAAGCTGTAAATCTAAAACTTTTTAGTCAATCCGAATCGGCCCGATTAGGTGGACTGGAAGAAGACAGTCAATCATCTTCTTCCCTTTCTCTTTTGATTGGTATATTTGTAGGGATTTGTGTGTTGCTTCTCATAGCGGTTATTATCATCTGGAATAGAACGGCTCAGAGAAAACAGGGGTAGTTATAATAAGAAAAGGTTCAGACATTACTAAATCCATTCACTCTAAAGTCAAACATCTTTTATTAATGAGGTTAGGAATCTCTTTGTAATTCCGCTGTTGATTTCCGTGCAAGACTTCGCTTTCCTCGGGCGGAAGGCGAGCCTCCTCGTCGCTGACGCTCCTGCGGGGTCTCACCTATTCCGCTTTTCCCGTAGGAGTCTTCGTCTTGCACTCCAATCAACAGCTAGAATCTGCTTTATACACTAAGTATGTTTAGCAAGGATAATGAAAAATCCGAACGATTTCGATTTGATAATAAAATCGAATGATCGTTCGGATTTTCTTTTAATTAAAACATTTTTGTCCCAGCCTCATTCGTTTCCTTTTTACTAACTTCACTCACCAACGTATGCGTATTTCCCTCCGTATCCTCAAAAAACACCATCCATGACTCCATGTCGTCCATCTTTCCCACCACATGAGGTTCACCCACAAAATGAACACCATTATCCTTCATTTTTTCGTAGCTGGATTGGATATCTTCCACATCAAAATAAATGACCGAGCAATGGGTGTACTTTTCATTTTCCGGTAGTGTAAGGAGGAGCCTCACGCCGTTGCAATCAAAAAATGCCATATGGGCAGTCGTGAATAGGAGCGGATGGCCTAATTGTTCACGATAAAATTCGATGGCACGGTCTAAATCCTTCACGGGGACCCCGATTTGTTTGATTCCTTGGATCATACTCATTTCATTTCTCTCCTTTCGTTTCCACTTTATAGTAGTGGATTGAAGGAGTTAATTCTTTTCCAAAATCACTTTTTTTCGATAGAGAGTCGGTGAGCATCCCACAAATTGTTTGAACATTTTAGAGAATGACACAGGGTTTTGAAAGCCGAGCTCAAAGGTGATAGCTGTAATGGAAAGGTCAGGATCCTTCAATAATTTTTTGGCTTTTTCAATTCGCAATTCCGAGATGTGACGATGTGGGGTTTTTCCATAAAGCTGTGAGTATGTTCTGATCAAATGGTTTTGTGATAAACATGCAACCATGGCTATATCATTGAGTGTAAGGGCATGGTGATAATATGCCCTGATATATTCGTGAGCGATGGTGACTCTTCTGTAGATTTCCTCCCGGGTGGAGTGTTTTACTGCATGAATTGATTCCGTTCTTTTCAAATGGTGAAAGTGAGAGGTTAATAGGTTTTCCATAATGATATGATACTGCTCTTCACACCAGTTATCTTTCGGATATGTATGAAGCCTTTGGGTAAATTGTATCTGCCTGGCGATTGAAGGGGTGATTTCATAGGTCTTTTCGAAAAACTCAATGGAGTGACTACGTTTGAAAGGATCGGTTATTAATTGATCGGGAGAATCTCCCAACGTGCGATAGATATCTTCGGCAAACCCTTTCTTAAAGAAGATGCAAAATGACTCCACCTGCTGATCTTCCTCGATGGTAATGGTGTAGGGACCATCATTGACCAGAAGATATCGTCCTTCCTCCACACCGAAGTAGCCTCTGCTTGTTTTGTAGAAGGCCTTTCCGTTCGTGAAAGTCTTTATGGACAATTGTCCGACCCCCTCCCAATGAAACTTGTCGCTCTTTGCCTGCAGAATATAATTAGAAGAGTTAGGTTGTTTCATACGATTTTCTCCTCGATTAATTGAATGTTATTTTTCATTATACTAAATTATGGAATATCTATCTGTTCAAGTTTGACCACTTGTGAAGGCAGATCGTGTGATTAATGATAAGGAAGAATCTGAGTGAAGGAACATATCCCCTTATAAAGGCTCAGGAGGCCCTTAAACACGCCAAATCGATCACACTAAGGTGTAAGGAGGCATTAGAGGTGAAGAGCTAAATAAAGCAATCTGAGCAAAAAGAGACCTGACGATTTCATTCAGGTCTCTTTTTAAGATCAGTGTTTATCATCATAACGGATAGCGAATACCTTCTTCGCAACCGTTAATGCATTAAGAACGCGTGGGAACCCGGTATAAGGGATTAAATGAGTGATGCTCTCGACGATTTCTTCCTCCGTCAGCCCTGCTGTGAGTCCCGTGTTGATATGGAGCTCAAGCTGAGGCTCCGTTCCTTGTGTCACAAGGGAGGAAATGGTGACGAGGGCGCGCTGCTTATTCGTCAATCCTTTCCTGGAATATATTTCACCATAGGCAAATTCGATGATGTATTTTCCCACATCGGGAGCGATATCTTCCAGTGCTTCAGAGATTTTGAGATGAGTGGAGATTTCTTTATTATCGGTCAGTGTATATTCCATCAGTTTATCCAACCCGTTTTGATATCTGTCTTGATTCATGTTCCATTCCTCCTGTCTAAGTTGCTACAGGAATACTATAACGCCGTAAGTATATATGCGTAAAATACATATAATTTATAAAATGTATGCAAAAAAGTTATGGGTTTTATCGATCATGCAGCATTTTCTTGAATTCGCGAACCGCAAACGATTCGTATCGTCCTTTTTTCGTGATGATCCCCAAGTTCCAGGGAACGACCGGATTTACGATGGGAATCGATTTAACGACTTCCTGGTCCACTTTTTTAGAAATGGATTGAGGGAAGATGGAAATGCCAAGATTTTGTCCGATCATTTCTCCTATGAAATCCCACTGTGAACTCTCATAGGCGACCTTAGGATAAAATCCCGCTTTTCTGCATTCCTCAATGATTTTGTCATGGAGGGCGAAGTCTTCACTGAAGAGGATGAAGTCCTCTTCATGTAATTCGTTCATTTCCACCGAATCTTTTTCCGCCAGTGGGTGAGAGTGGTGGACAAATAGCATATGTTTCTCGGAAACGAAGGGGACGACATCAAACTGCTCCTCATCCATCGGTAAGACGACCACACCGAGGTCCAACATCCCATCCCTCACTTCTTCCTCCACTTTATTGGCACCATATTCGTTCAGCTGTATGTGGATGTCCGGATATAATGTTTTAAATTCCTTTATGATGGTTGGGAAAAATAAAAACCCAATCAACGGCGGGATCCCGATTTTGATTTTCCCTTTCTTTAAGTTCATTAAGTCATACAAATGAGTTGATAAGTGATCAAGGGATTCCAGGATGACCTGTCCCTGTTCATAAACGATTTCTCCCGCTTCAGTCAGTTCGATTTGACGGGAGGACCGGTCAATCAGCTCCATCTCCAGTTCATCTTCCAGGCTCCGTACCATCTTACTGAGGGTGGGCTGGGATAGGTGAAGAACATTTGAAGCCTTTGTAAAACTTTTGAATTTGGCCACTTCACTGAAGTAGGTAAGCTGTCGGATATCCAATGGTTTCTCTCCTTTTCAATCTATAACTTTATTGCATGATAAGTATAGTTTTAATTCATTTTACTTATTTATAGGAGAAGAGTAAAATTTCTTACGTCAAAAAAATTTACTGTTTAAACGTTGGAAGAGTGGTGCGAAATCGTGTCCTCTCTTTTTGTTTTCTTTAGAAGGGTGGAAAGAAGTTGTTTAGTATTTTAATAGGCCTGATTTTGTTGATGGTCTTTGCTTATCTTGGATGGTCCATTATATGGATTGCACCGATTGTCGCAGGCGCTGTGGCACTCATGAGCGGTATGGATCTGATGGATACGTATACCGATACGTATATGTCGGGATTCGTGAATTTTGCCAAGCAGTGGTTTCCGATTTTCTTACTGGGAGCCGTTTTTGGAAAGTTGATGGAGGATACAGGAGCAGCAAAATCTGTCGCTTATCAAATCACAAAAATGATCGGGGAGAAGCGGGCCATTCTTGGGGTGCTGGTCGCTTCGGCCGTACTGACTTATGGAGGCGTGAGTCTCTTCGTCGTGGTGTTCGCCATCTATCCCATCGCTCTGGCATTATTCAGAAATGCGGATATCTCAAGGAAGCTGATTGCACCGACGATCGTGCTGGGGGCATTTACGTTCACCATGACGGCTGTCCCGGGAACACCGCAAATACAGAATTTGATCCCGATGAAGACGTTCCATACGTCACCGATGGCAGGTTCATGGATGGGCGTCGTCTCGTCACTCATCATGGCTGTCGGGGGATACTTGTGGCTCGTAGGCAGACAGAAGAAGATGGCTGCTAACGGGGATACATTTAAAGAAATCAGCCAAACAGGGGCAGGGTCCAATGAAGAGCAACAGGCTTTACCCAATTGGGTTGTCTCCTTGCTGCCATTACTCTTGGTTGTCGTTTTATTGAACGGTATCAAGTTGGACGCCATCCCTTCTTTACTGGCAGGGATTGTAATGATTCTCCTAATCAATGTGAGCAGGTATAAGAAGTTTATCACTTCCATCAATGAAGGGGCAAAGGGCTCTGTGATGGCCATCATCAACACCAGTGCGGCCGTCGGGTTCGGGGCAGTCGTCACGAGCGTACCGGATTTTGATCGCATTACGGATTTAGTATTGGGAATTTCGTCAAATCCCTTGATATCTGAGTCATTGATCGTGCAGATCCTTGCGATGATAACAGGTTCTGCTTCCGGGGGGATGGGGATTGCCATGCAGGCACTGGGCGATACCTATTACCAACTGTCTCAATCAACGGGAATCAGTCCGGAAGCATTCCATCGCATGGCTTCCATTGCTTCCGGGGCATCGATCCTGCCTCATAACGGAGCGTTATTGACGCTCTTGGCGGTTACGAATGTAACGCATAAAGATTGTTATAAAGATGTGTTTATTGTGGGTCTAGTGATCCCTACCATTGCAGTCATAGCTGGAATCATCATGGCAAGTATAGGACTAATATAAAATTAAAGGAGTGTTTTGACATGGTAGAAAATAAAGTGGTTTTAATTACGGGTTCAGCAAGCGGCATCGGCTTTGAGTTAGGTAAATCCTATGCTGAAAAAGGAAGTAAAGTGGTACTGACAGATTTGAACGAAGAGGGAGTTAAAGCTGCTGCTGATAAACTTAGAGGTCTCGGATATGAAGCCATTGGTCTTAAAGCTGACGTAACGAGTGAAGAAGATATCAAGAATATGATCGACACAGCCCATAAACAATATGGACGCATCGATGTATTGGTGAATAATGCCGGATTACAACATGTCTCTCCGATTGAAGAATTTCCGACAGCCAAATTCGAGCTCATGATCAAAATCATGCTTACCGCACCTTTCATCACCATCAAGCATGTTTTGCCAATCATGAAAGAACAGAAGTTTGGCCGTATCATTAATGTCTCTTCCATCAATGGTTTAGTGGGCTTTGCTGGAAAAGCTGCCTACAACAGTGCGAAACACGGCGTGATCGGATTGACGAAAGTGGCGGCTCTGGAGTCGGCTCCATTCGGCATTACGGTAAATTCCATTTGCCCAGGTTATGTTGATACACCACTCGTAAGAGGACAATTAAAGGATATTGCGACTACGCGAAACGTTCCTTTAGAAAAAGTACTGGAAGAAGTCATCTATCCTTTAGTTCCTCAAAAACGCTTGCTCGATGTCAGTGAAATTGCCGATTACGCAATGTTCCTGTCCAGTGATCAAGCAAAGAGTGTAACGGGACAAGCGGTCGTCATCGACGGTGGGTATACGGCACAATAAATCGTTTCATTTCTGAAAAGACATCGGCGTGTGAAAATGCCGGTGTCTCTTTTTTATCCTTCTATCGAGTCGTTAAACGACTGATTCATTTTAAATACATACATTCTTCCATTCACATTTTTCTTCGTCTCCATTTTCCGGATCAACGTTTCACATGCCTTCTTATTTCAATCCTCAATTTTCATCTACTTAAAATGTAATAAAAAGGTAGTTTTCTAGTTTCGTAATGTAGTAGAAAGAGCATGATTTGGAGTAAAAATATGTAAAAATCATTAAGTTTACAAATTTGTATACATGTAAACAAAAACGTACACAAATGTATACAAAAAAGTATACATGTACACAATCGTGTACACATGTTGTCGTTAAGGTATGTGTACAATTAGTGTATACAACGATACAAAAATGTGTACAAACCAGTGGACTCTCACTTACCATAATCGATAGAAAAGTAGGATTGACCGGAGGCGGGAAATTGTATACTCTGAGAGTAAGAGTTGAAATGTTTTGACAAATTCTTACTCATGAACGAAAGGATGATTTTTTAATGACGAATTCTCGCATTGCAGCCATTGATGTTGGTAATGATTCTTTAAAAGGTATTTTTGGGAAAATGGACGCTGAGGTGAATATTCCGAACGTCATTGCAAGGGATGTTGAAGACCGTCCTATCATCGGTATTGAGGAGCTGGATACACAAGACCCACTAGACGGCATACATATCCGTGTCCACTCCCCTGCCCTGAAAGACAATAATGCAATTTATCGTGTCGGTAATCTTGCGACAAAGAGCAATAACTCGACTGAACTGGATCCGGGCAGCAGTAAATCAGAAGAAGATCAAACATTGGTCATGCTGTTTGCTTCAATCGCTCTGGATGCAGCTCGTAATGGATCAGATTTTAAAAAGAATAATAATGTAATCGAAGCAAATTACACGCTGGGAACAGGTCTTCCCCTGCGTGAGGTAAAGGAAGGGAAAGATGTTGGATACCGTTCAAGATTATTAGGTTCGGTTCACCAGGTCGAGTTCCTTGTCACTCCACGCTATCAAGGCATCAAAGTAAATATTAAATTTGAGGAAGTGAAGGTTTATCCAGAAGGATTTGCTGCTTTCATCAACCTTGTGATGGATAATAATTCTAATATCATCAACAAAGATTTGATTGATAAGCGCATCTTGATTCAGGACATCGGTGGACTATCAACAGATATCGCGGTCATCAAAGATCGTAAAGTAGACGACGATAAAGCTCAAGGGTTTAACCTGGGTGTGTCTGAATCACTTGAATTAATCCGTGAGGAAATCCGTTCAAGACATGGTATTGAGCTTGACAGCCGCCGTGATGTAGTCGAAATCATCACGAAGAAAAATGACCGCAATCATATTATGGTTAAAGGTAGTCGTACAAGCGTTCATGATATCGTGGACCGCATTATGCTTGAACTGGCTAAAAAGCAATACCGTCACCTGCGTAATATGTGGCAAAAGAACTCCCAGACGGAAATCTGTTACTTCATCGGTGGCGGATCAAGCGTCCTTAAAGAGTACATCAAGACGCTTAACAATAACCTTGATGGATACAATATCGACTTCTTTGAAGATGAGAAGGAAAGTATCTGGATGATGGCCAACGCTTACTACAAGCTGATTGCCGACTTCACAAGAAAAACACAAAAGCAACAAGCCCCGAAAGAAGAACAAAAATTAGCGAAAACCAAATAGGGTGATGGTATGACTGAAAAAGGGATGTCGAGGGGACAGCCGATTACATTTCGGCTCCCTTCAGATACACCTGACCATGTTTTAAAACATTTACAAAAGCTCAAGGAAAAAGAAAAACGAAATTTCTCCAGTAAGATTGCAGAGCTTGTCCTGAACGGGGTAAATGATTCGATTGCAAAGAGGCGGGAAGCGATTACAATCCCCCTTCCGAAGGGATTGGACAAGTCCCAGCGTGACTGGCTGAAGCATGAACACTCAGAAGCTCTGCTAGGGAGCATCGTGTACCAGCTGCTTTCAAACCCGGTGCGAACTGCCTCCCTTCTAGCTTCATTAAGTAGTAACTCATTGGATATTGATGAAGCGCTTTATCTTCAGGAAGAATCGGCAGCAAGTCACGATACCTCACGGGAATGGTCCCTTGACCACGTGATGGATGATTCACCCGAAGAAGCAGTGGATGAGCGTTCGTACTCAATAGATGAAGAACTGGACAACTTTGACTGGGACAGTGCCATGAAACCTAAGGAAACCGTCAATGAAGAGCCTAAAGAAGAGTCGATGGAAGATCTATTAGGCGACTTCCTCGCCCAAATGAATAAATAATCAGAACCTGAAGAGAGGCTATTTGGCCTATAGCTTCAGGTTCTTTTTGGTTCTATATCCCCTCTCCCTTCAGAGCATATTTTCCCACTGAATTCAACCACCTATTATAGTTGGAAACTGTAACCGATTTGTCTTATTTGAATTATTTTTTCCACAAAAAATCTCCAAATGCATATCCCTCTAAGAAAAAATTATTACAGCCTGTTACAAACGGTGTAAAACATGTATAAAAAATGGCAGTTTACTTCAAATAATTCCCACTGCATGGTTTAGCCGGGGCGGAAATCGAGGTAAACACCGACTAAACAGAATAAAATTTTTTGCACACAGTCATTGGCTACACCAATTAAGAGGAGAGATTCGATGAGTATTCAAAAAAGTAATGATAGCTCAAGTCTCGCAGAAGTAATTGATAGAATCCTGGATAAAGGAATAGTCATTGATGCATTTGCCAGAGTTTCCTTAGTAGGAATTGAAATTCTTACTATAGAAGCAAGAGTCGTCATTGCAAGTGTAGATACATGGTTACGATACGCAGAGGCGGTTGGGCTCTTAAGAGACGATGTTCAGGAAGAGGGCTTGGCGAAGCAGGAAAATGAAAGAGGAACAGCATTTAGCATTTAAACAAGTGAGTAACATATAGTTTTACTATTTTTTGTAGAAAAGAGGATGAATATGGCAGAAGCAAAAAGCAGTCAACAAGTCGAAGAAACGAAAAACACAGAAGGCAATGAAGAACAAACAGTTGAAAACAGACAATCAATGAATTACGCGATTATCGGTGGAGTAGTCGGAGCGGGTCTCGGATTACTTACAAACCCGGGTACAGGAAAGAAAGTAGTGGACAGTTTAGGGAAATCGGAAGTGATGAAAGCTGCAAGTAAAGAATTGCGAAGGTCAGCTCAGGAATTCCTGACAGAGCAGGCCATCATCACCCTTAGACAATCCGCAACCGGATATATGAGCAGGCTCGAAGGTGGCTTGTTGTCACCAAAAAAGAAAAAAGAAGAGGCGTCAGAGAACTCGGCCAACGCTGAAAACAATCAAGTATCTTCCGATCAATCAGGAGAATTAGAAGAGATCAAAGAAGAAAACAAGAATTTGAATGAGCGTTTAGAACGTATCGAAGAAATGCTGAACAGCCTGGTGGATTCCAAGAAATAAGCGCATCCCTGAAGGGGGCATTACATGAGTAAGCCTGTAAAAAAAGCAGTAGGGAAGATGGCTAAGAAAGCATACGACCATGCTCCAGAGCCCGTAAAAGAGAAAGTGAAAGATACTCTGAAAGAGAAAGCGAAAGAAACATTTGTGAACGGTGTGGAAGATGGCATTCAATCAAAGGCCAACGAAGCTTCAGAGAAATTAGAGAAGGCTAAAGAGAAAAATGCCGATAATGTCCATACCAAAGCAGAAGAAGCAAAAGAAAAAGTCCAGGATGTCCTGCTTTCCGTACGGGAAAAGTTAGGCAACGCAAAAGAAGCCGGAGAAGAGTTTCAAAAGAAAGTCTCTTCATCGAATGACAAACAAACAAAAATCAAAGGCGTGGGAAATATCAAGGGAGCTAGTGACATCAAGAGTTCCTTTAATATAAAAAGTTCCACTGAAATCAAAAGTTCGGAAAACATTAAATCATCAAAAGACATTAAGACAATCTGTTCATAAACACTGGAAGGAGAATAACAATTGGCTATTCAAAAGAGTAATAACAGTTCAAGTTTAGCAGAAGTCATCGACCGTATTCTTGACAAAGGGATCGTCATTGACGCATTTGCAAGAGTATCTGTCGTTGGAATTGAAATTTTGACCGTTGAAGCAAGGGTCGTCATCGCCAGCGTCGATACATGGTTGCGTTATGCAGAGGCAGTCGGTCTCTTACGGGATGACGTCGAAGAAAACGGACTCGCTACACAGCAAAACGAAAGAAGCTCCCAGTTCAGCATCTAAATGGAGTGCCAGTAAAAGAAAATGTGTATGAAGGGGGCCATTATTGGCACCCTCCCCTTCATCCAAAGTAGGAGGCAGCTATGGTAATCAAAGAAATCATGAATAGTGTAACGGATTTCTTCAATGAACATGTAGCTCCGGTCCATAAGATCACGTCAGTGGAATTGACAGAAGACGAAGGCTGGAAACTGCAAGTGGAAGTAATTGAAGAGAAGGAATACATGAAGAAATATGCGAAAGACGAAATGCTTGGAACATATGATGTTCTCCTTAATAAAGAAAAGGAAGTCACGTCTTTTAAGCGACGGGATATCCGTTACAGAAGTGCCATTGGACAGGAAATGTAGTGTCCTGAGCGAGTAGGAGGGAATTGTACGTGACGGTCTTAACAAAACGGATCAAAAAGGATAGCAGGGCATTAATACAAGACGATGAAACGAAAGAATTGCTTTCGCGCTCATTGCAATACCTTAAAGCTGGATATCCTGTGCATTTCACGGGTCCTTCCGGTGCCGGAAAAACATCTCTTGCCCTCGCGTTGGCGAAAAAGAGAAAAAGACCGGTGATGCTCATGCACGGTAATCACGAACTGAATAATAAAGACTTAATCGGTGATTTTACGGGTTATACAAGTAAAAAGGTCGTTGATCAATACGTACGATCCGTTTATAAAAAGGACGAAAGTGTCACAGAGACATGGAGAGACGGACGTTTACTGGAAGCCGTCAAGAATGGTTATACCCTTGTATATGATGAATTTACACGATCACAGCCGACGACGAATAATATTTTTCTATCCATTTTGGAGGAAGGAATCATTCCTTTATACGGTTCGAAGTTGACAGAGCCTTTTATTAGAGTACATCCGGAATTTGCCATCATATTTACTAGTAATCCTGCAGAGTATGCAGGGGTTTATCAAACACAGGATGCTCTGTTGGATCGGTTGATCACCATTAACGTAGATTACAAGGGACCAGAACAAGAGGCGAAGATCGTATCAGAAAAAGCTAACCTGGTGATGAGTGAAGCAAGAGCGATCACTACACTCATCTCAACATTACGCGATCAATGTACAAACGACATGAACGGACCGAGCTTGCGTGCTTCCTTAATGATTGCACGACTTGCCATTGAATCAGACATTCCCATAGACGGTAAGGATACAGATTTTCAACGTCTATGTATTGATATAGCAGGACATAGTATAAGTCGATGTATCGACGAAGAAAACCCACAAGAAAAAGCAGAACAATTAATCATAGATGCATGTAAACGAATGAAGGTATCTGAGGAATAAAGGAGAGTTTTATGATGAGTCAGGAAGAAATGGGAATTTATATTTTTTGTGCTATACAAACCAATGAAGACGATCAATTTGGCTCGATTGAAATAGAAGGCGAAGAACGCGAGACGTTCACGATCAGATATAAGGACGCAGCGATGGTAGCGGCAGAAGTACCCATGAAAATTTATCATCCGAAGAAGCAGAATTTACTGATGCACCAAGGAGCTGTAGCCAGGGTGATGGAACAAAAGGATACAGTCATCCCGATCAGCTTTGGGAATGTCTTTAAGTCGACAGACGATGTTGAGGCCCTGCTTGAAAACCTTTATCCGCAGTTCGAAACCCTTTTCCCGGCTATTAAGGGGAAAATCGAGCTGGGCTTGAAGGTTATCGGTAAAAAGGAATGGCTTGAAGCCATGGTAAAGGATAACCCTCAAGTAGAAAAAATGGCCACAGCCGTTAAAGGGAAATCAGAATCGGCAGCGTATTATGACCGTATTCAGCTTGGCGGAATGGCTCAGAAGCTATTTGCTTCCCTGCAAAGTGAAATTAAGGAAGAAGTTTATGCACCGCTTGAGGAATCGGCAGTATCGGCAAAGGCCAACGAACCTTCAAGTGAGAAAATGCTTCTTAACGCTTCTTTCTTAATTGACCGGGATCAGGAAGAGTCGTTTGATCAAAAAGTCAATGAAGCACATGAAAAATGGAAGGATAAGGTCGAATTTAATTACAGCGGCCCTTGGCCGGCATACAACTTTGTCAACATACGCTTGAAGGTTGAGGAAGGCTGATGATTCATAAATTGGTGAGTGCACCAATTAATATGGTCATAAAAGTCGCTGAAAAAATCAAAGAAGAAGCAGACAAAGAATTGTACGACCTTCCTACCATTCAGCAAAAATTGATTCAGCTTCAAATGATGTATGAATTAGGAGAAATTCCTGAGGAAGCATTCCAGGAAAAAGAAGATGAGCTCTTAACAAGGTATGAAATCGCGAAACAGATGGAAATGGAACAATGGGAAGAATTAACGAAAAAGAAACAAGGGTGATCAGATGAGCGATTTACTTTATTTATACGGCTTGATTCCGACAAAAGAAGCAAATAAAGAAAACCTGCCTTCCATGAAAGGCTTCGATGGAGAAAGTGAACTGTACACGATAGAAATCGGTGACGTGACAGCCATTGTTTGTGATTTGCCATCAAATGAATACTCTGAAGAGACAATCAAAGACAAAGTCGATAATGACATGGACTGGCTTCAGGAAAAGGCGTTCCATCATCACGAAACGGTATTGATGGTTTCAAAGTTATATACCATCGTCCCTTTGAAGTTCTGTACATTATACAAAAACGAAGATAGCCTCAAGTCCACGATAGAAGGCAATCGAAACAAGCTGGAAACGACCTTTGAACAGCTTGATGGCAACGAAGAGTGGAACGTCAAGATCTACTGTGACGATAAGCTGCTGAAAGATCAAGTAAGTAAAAGCAATCCATCCATCGAAGCCAAAAGGAAAGAAATCAGCGAATTACCAAAGGGGAGGCAGTTCTTTGAAAAGAAAAAAATCGATCAGCTGATTGATCGGGAACTTGAAAATGAAAAGAACCGCCTTTGTGAAGAGGTTCATGAAAAGCTGAAAGAACACTCCCTGCATGGGAATATCAAAAAAAATTGGAGTAAGGATGTAACGGGCCGACAGGAACATATGGCTTGGAATAGTGTATTTCTCCTTCCTGCATCCAAAGTAGATGAATTTGTTGAAGAAATAAAGCAATACGAAGAAGAACTGGGACACGCAGGTTGGAAAATTGAAGCTTCCGGCCCTTGGCCACCTTATCATTTTTCTAGTTTTTCTTAATCATAAAATAAGGAATGAGAAATATGACAGTCAGAGAATCAATCGAGAACAAAGATATAGCCCTAATTGATATTTTAGATGTCATTCTCGATAAAGGTGTGGCGATCAAGGGAGATTTGATTATATCCATTGCCGGGGTCGACCTTGTGTATCTGGATTTGCGAGTGCTGATTTCCTCAGTAGAAACATTGGTTCAGCATAAACAGGGAACGCGTAAAACGGTAACGTCCGAACAATTCGATCAAGAAAGGGAGGGATTGATTTATGCAACAGGCCAGCGGGACAAATGGGCGAATTAATTTCGACCCGGAAAAAGCAGAACAAGGACTGGCACAGCTTGTATTGACCGTTGTAGAACTATTAAGGCAAATCGTCGAAAGGCATGCCATGCGCCGTGTCGAAGGCGGTACGTTAACGGATGAACAAGTGGAGAATCTGGGCATTGCCCTAATGAACTTAGAAGAAAAAATGGAAGAGTTGAAAGAGGTATTTGGTCTTGATGCAGAAGACTTGAATATAGATCTTGGTCCTTTAGGGAGCTTAATGTAATGCCATTTAGGGAGGTTACATGATGGGTATGGAGCATCCGGTACAATCCAACACAATCGTGGATGTATTAGAAAAGATTTTAGATAAAGGAGTTGTTGTTGCAGGAGATATTACGGTGGGAATCGCCGATGTCGAGCTGCTTACGATAAAGATCCGCTTAATCGTTGCTTCTGTAGATAAAGCAAAAGAAATAGGCATGGACTGGTGGGAAAATGATCCCTATCTGAGTTCCAAAGCCGCAGATAACAACACGAGGGCACTGGAAGAGGAAAATAAGAAATTACAGGAACGCCTGGAATCACTTGAAAAGAAACTGGATACAAACCGTCTTAATACGGCGGAAACAACAAACTAATTGGAGGTTTTACCGATGGCAGAAAAAAATAATACGCAAAACACAACAATTGAGAATCAAGGACAGGAAAAGAATTCAACAGAAAAGAATTCAACAAATGAGAACAAAACAAGAAGAAGCGGCCCAATCAAGAGAACTGTAGCCGGGAGTCTATTGGGAGCAACGGTAGGATATCTGGCAACACCTGAAAACGGAAAGAAACTGCTGGACCGTATTGATCAGGAGAAAATCAAAAGCAAAAGCCTGGACTTCGGGAAAGCGGCAAAAGAAAGATCCAGAAAAGCCGCTGTCTCGTTAAAATCGTCAACAGCCAACCTGTTTAAGCGTGATAAAGAGGAAGAGGCTTCTGAAGACACGGAAACGGCCGTAAATTCAACGGAAACAAACAGCCAGGAAGAAGAGTCGAACCAGGACTATGACGCTCTTAAACAGGAAAATGAAGAGCTTCAGAACCGCCTGCAGCAATTAGAGGAGAAGATGAATCAAATTGCCGCAGCACGTGAAGATGAGAGCGATGAAGAGGAAGACGAAGACGAGGATGAAGAAGAAAAAGAAGAAACTTCTTCAAGTAAGAAATCTTCTAAAAAGTCTAAAGAAGAAGCGTCTGATGAAGAGGAAGACGACGATGAAGATGAAGATACCGATGAAGATGAAAACACAGAAGACGAAGATGATAGCGAAGATGAAGAAGAAGCTTCCAGCAAGAAGAAATCCAACGGCAAATCTGGTTCAAAGGGAAAGAAGCGTTCTACTCGCAAATCTTCAGCTAAAAGTAAGAAATCCGCAAAAAAAGATGATGATAAAGACGCAGATCAAGACAAAGATCAAGACGAAGATACAACACTTTCTACCGAAGATGATACTGTAGCTTAACGATAAAGGAGATGTGAAAATGAGTGTAGAATCAGGTACAGGAAAGGATAGCATCTTAGAATTTTTTGTACAGGCATCAAACAAGCATGATTTTTCATTAGACATCACGTTAAACGTCAAGGGAGCTGTCGTGACAGGCACCCTCGTCTCCGCAAAGGAATACTTCGATTCATTGAGTGAAACCTTTGAGGATGGCAGTGACGTAGCTCAGAAGCTGAGTGAGGAGCTTGCCAAAGCCGGAGAATCTGTAGAAGAAAACCAAAGTCCTGAAGCCCACTTTATTCACCTGAAGAACGCAAAGGTGTATTGTGGCGACAGCAAACCGACCCCTTCAAAAGGGAAAATCATGTGGCGTGGGAAACTAAATGAAATCGATGGATTCTTCTTAGGAAAGATATCAGAATCGAAAAGTAGTAAATAATACAAAAAGCAGCCGGTCCTGGCTGCTTTTTTGTATGTTAAATCCCTCGACAAGGGATTATTTCCCGGGGAGGAAGTGACTTCTTTCGACAAGTATCTTCTCAAGAGGTGGCTCGAACAGTTGAGGGTTCTCTTCTAACTGTTAGTGACGTGTAGAATTCGTGCGAGGTTCCTTGTTTCGTGATAAAGAAGTTCTTCAGCCCGACGGATGCAATCGTGCAGATTCATGGGTCCAATTGCAATGGAATGACAGCTTGTAAAGTCTTTGAATAAATGTTGATACCCTTCTCCTAAGGCCCCTGAAACAAGGGATATGGGAACGTGAAGCTGATTTGCAATCGTCGCAATATAGGAAGGGAGTTTACCAAACAATGTTTGACTATCGCTCTGTCCTTCACCGGTAAGAATCCAATCAGCCTCCTGAATGGCAGAAGTAAGGTTGGATGCTTCGGCAACCAGCTTTGCTCCGGATTCAATGATTCCATCCAAATGCAAAAAGGCAAACCCCAGTCCTCCTGCTGCTCCGGCACCTATTGCGTCCCGAAAATTGATCCCTTTTTCGATTTGAAGCAACCGGCTGAAGTGAAAGAGCTGTTGATCAAGGATTTTCACCTGTTCTGTCGTGGCGCCTTTTTGGGGACCGAATACAGTAGAGGCGCCAGTTTCCCCACATAGAGGGTTTTCAACGTCTGATGCAATGCGAAAGGTACACTCTCTCATTGCGGAGTGAAGGGTACTCCAATTGACTTTGGAAATGGATCCGAGATTATTCCCAAAGGACCCGACAGCAATGCCCTTTTCATCTAAGAAGGTAACCCCGAGTGATTGGAGCATACCGAATCCCCCATCATTAGTAGAGCTCCCCCCAAGGGCAATAATGAAGTCTCGAAAGCCACTTTCAACCGCTGATATGATGACTTCTCCGATGCCCCTTGACGTCGTGTGGAAGGGATTTCGTTTTTCTGGTGGAACCATGGGTAAACCTGCAATGGACGCTATTTCAATGACAGCCGTCTTTTGATCCCCTAACACACCGTACTCAGTAGGGATTTTCACACCTAAGGGTCCGGTTGCGATTGTTTTTACTTTCTTTCCTCCCGTAGCGTAAATCAAGGTTTCAAGCGTTCCTTCCCCACCATCGGCCATGGGTATGACGTTCGTTTGAAAGCTTGAAGATTCATCCAGAAAAGCTTTTTCCATAATGATTCCAACCTCGAGAGAGCTTAAACTGCCTTTAAAAGAATCGGGTGCAATCAGAATATTCATAGTGGCTCCTTATTTCAATTTATTTTGCAATGTTTTATCTAATCAATCGTATTCCCTTCATTCTAGCATATGTTTTCTTTCCCTATATTCGGGTAAAGAATACTATACAAAGGAGGTTACCTTCATGAAACGTTTAATTGGAAGACTGATCAAATGGGGACCTATCATTTACCCGATTTATAAGAAGTATCGAAATAAAAGAAGACATAAGAAATCGATGACGTATTAAGAGAGCAGCCTGCATGGGCTGTTTTTTTATGTCATTCAGCACAAATAAAAAACCCCTGGATTTCCAGGGGTTTCAGTATTCTTAATGAGACGTTCTTCTCATTCCTCTTAGAAGTAGGCTTAATAGGAATACAAAGATGATCGCTCCAAGTAATGCCGGGATAATAGCGATTCCTGCAAGGGACGGTCCGAAGCTTCCAAGAAGTTCCCCACCGATCCAAGCACCGATGATACCTGCAATGATGTTTCCGATGATTCCACCAGGAACGTTTTTACCTAAAATTAGACCAGCTAACCAACCGATGATTCCACCAACAATTAAGTACAAAATAATACCCATCTTTTCTTACCTCCATGTAATGTTTTTGTGTTGTTATAAAGTAATTTCCCCTTTTTTCAAATGTCAAAACCTAATATGTTGTAACTTGAAAAATTTTCTGCAGGATATACATGACATACTTTACAGCAGGTAACTTATCCTGATATTTTTCATAGTCAACGGTGTATGTCCCGTTTTTGTTATTCCAAATCCGGTCGAAATAATCTTCGACTTCCGTCATGGTTTTGCTGTCTGACGGGGCCGTCAGTTTCAGGTTTTCTTCCAGGTTATAATCATCCAGGTTTCGGGATGTATAATTGCCGGATCCCCCGATTACGGTACTTTGCTTTTTCCCTTTTACATAAATAAATTTCGTGTGATACTGCTCTTTATTCGTGTTATACCATCTGATGGTGATATGTTCGTTCTCCAGCTTATAGAGCTCGGCTGCAATGGGCAGGTTCGGAAGTCCGATTTTTTCTTGACCAAAGGCGTTCTGGTTCGGGTCCAGCACTAACCGGATGTCAACTTTACGTTCTGCCGCGTCCTCAATCGCGTCGATGATGTCCCGGTCAGCGAGGTAGAACATCCCAATCCAGGCCTCATCGCCTTTTTTGGCATCATTCAGTGCCTTTACCACGCCCTTTTGAATTTCCCTTTCCGTCAGGATCTGTGCGTTGACAGAGGTTTCACCGGGAGGTAAGGCTTTGACCGAATCATTAACCTTCTCTTCTGAAGGGAAAGCATCAAGATTCCCACCTGAAAAATCCGCTACGGCTTTTTCAGCTTTGACCATATCTTTGATGATGTCTCCTTTCACCTTAAAAGCGATATTCGAGTGAAAGCCGCTGGCGTCATGGGGATTGGCGGAAAGGATGAGCCCGGAGTCCTCCGTGATGACGACTTTTCGATGGTTGGCCTTCACGTTCAATAGTTTCAAATAGGATCTCATCGTGACCTTCGGGGCGGAAGGGGCCATCGGGTTAGGCAGCCAGCCGTAGCCATCCTGCCCGAACCATCCTAAAGCGGTTCTCCATACACCGGAATAGATGAGGTTTGGATCTCTGAGTCGGTTCAAATCTGTAAAGACGACTTCAGCTCCAAGCTTTTCCAATGGTTCAATTTGTTTCGCCTGATGTGATCCGTATGTCGTATTGACGACGTCACTGATAAAGACCACTTTCAGGTCTGGCTTCTTTTTCATTTGTTCTTGAATCTTCCTTGATAATGTTTCACTGATCTTGGGGTAATCACGGTCACCCTTTGTATAGCCATTTACTAAGAATAAGTCCAAAATGAGAAAATCATCTGCTTCTTCGATGGTTTGATACACCTCATCAAAGATCGATTGATCATATCGTTCTTTTCCATCCTTCTGATAGGTGAGGTCGTATAAGAATTCTACGTCACCCTCCGGTATGGTATATGTATCGCTTGCGTAGGAGATTCCCGGTGGTAATGGCTTGATGCGGTTGTAAATCATCACCACTGTCAGAATCAGTATGATGGTTCCCCAAATCCACCATTTTTTCTTCTCATACCACTTTTTCTTTTTCTTCAAATGAATTCCCCTGTTCTACGGTTTTTTTCTTACTATACCCCTAATGTCAGAAGGGGAATCCATATCTGCAGAAGAAAGTTGCGCGTGGGAGTTTACATTCCGGGAAATCGTCTATTATATAAGAAGAATCCTTGAGGAGTGTGAGTATGTCAAATCTCAATATAAAAGCTTTTGTGTTCGATGCCTATGGAACGTTATTCGATGTTCATTCCGTCATTGAAAAGTGCAATGAATTTTTTCCTCATAAAGGGGAGGAAATCAGTCAGGTTTGGCGGCAGAAACAATTGGAGTACAGCTTCCTGCGTCAGCTGATGGGAACGTATACGACCTTTTTCTCCATTACGAAAGATGCCCTTCATTACGCGTGTGTGCAAGTCGGGGTCGATCTTACGGATGAAAAAGAGAAGGTGTTATTGGATGCCTATCTTGAATTAACTCATTATGAAGAAGTGGAGAGTGTTCTGGGAGAATTAACATCTCATCAAACCGCGATTTTCTCCAATGGTTCCCTGGATATGCTTTCGCCGCTGGTTGAACAGTCTTCGTTTGGATCCTTACTGGATGAAGTGTTAACGGTGGATGAGGTGAAGCAATTCAAACCAACTCCGATGGCCTATCAGCTTGTCCTGAAAAAACTTGGTGTCAAAAGGGAGGAAGTCCTGTTTATGTCCTCTAACCCATGGGATATTGCTGGAGCTGCGAACTTTGGATTCCATACGGCATGGATCAATCGCCAGGATAAGGTGATGGATGAGCTGGGTGTAAAACCCGATTTTGTCTATAGTGATCTTAATGGAATACTTGAGCATAAGAGCTAGAATCAATAGGCTGATCTTCTTACGTCGTGAAAGACATAAGAAGATCAGCTTTTCCTTTTCTCGCCGTTTCCGGAGGACTTCAAAAATCTTCCCACTCCCTTTCCGTTTAAATTCATTGTATAGTACAGGTAGATCATCAGACTGGTTTCCTTTCTTTTTTGAGAGGAATACAAGACCTGAATATAGAAGACTACTACATACTGATTGGGGAGGAAGATCATGACTGAAAAGCTGATTCCGGTATCCGGCGTAGAAGTGGATTCTAAAACAAAATGTAAGCATTATCGAACACCAAAGGATATCATCGCCATTAAATTCAAATGCTGTAACACCTATTATCCTTGCCACTCATGTCACGAAGAAGTGGCGGATCATGATCCCATTCTCTGGTCGCCGGAAGAGTGGAATACGAAAGCGATTCTGTGTGGAGAATGCCATAACGAGTTAACGATTTTACAATATATGAATTGCCAATCGGTCTGCCCCCATTGTCAGTCCGCTTTTAATCCCGGATGTCAGACCCATTACCACCTGTACTTTGAAGGGTGAATGACAGCAATGTTTCACGTGAAACGAAGGAGATGGTGAAATGGAAAAGGCGACGTTTGCGGGAGGTTGTTTCTGGTGTATGGTGGAACCCTTTGAGAATCAGGAAGGAATCGCAGAGATCATCTCCGGCTATACTGGAGGGCAGACGCCTGATCCCACCTATAAAGAAGTGATCTCAGGCGAAACCGGTCATTATGAAGCAGTGCAGATCCTATTTGATCCTGCCTTATTTTCGTATGAGAAACTCCTGGATTTTTACTGGAGACAAATCGACCCAACCGATGCTGAAGGACAATTCAAAGATCGGGGAAGCTCCTATCGGACCGCGATCTTTTATCACAATGAGAACCAAAAAAAGCTTGCCTTGGACTCTAAAAGAGAATTGGAGAAGAGTGGGCGGTTTGCAGACCCTATTGTGACCGAAATCCTCCCCGCCAGGGAGTTTTATCCTGCGGAAGACTATCATCAGGATTTCCACAAGAAAAACGCTTTCCGATATGCGCTTTACAAACGCAGCAGGGAAGATTTCCTGAAGAAATATTGGCCAAGGGAACGATCGTATCTTAAAGGTCGGCTAACAGAGATGCAATATTTCGTCACCCAGGAAAATGGGACGGAGCCACCATATGAAAATGAGTTCTGGGATAACACGAGAGAAGGAATATACGTGGATATCGTGTCAGGGGAACCCCTCTTCACGTCGAAAGACCAGTATGACAGTGGCTGTGGATGGCCAAGCTTTACAAAGCCGGTCATGGATGCAAGCGTCAGCGAACGATACGATCTCTCCCATCGCTCTACCCGGGTGGAAGTGAGGAGCAGGGAAGCGGATTCCCATCTGGGCCATGTCTTTCCGGATGGACCGGGTCCCAAAGGACTTCGCTACTGTATCAACTCTGCAGCGTTGAAGTTTATTCCTAAAGAAAAGCTTGAAGAGGAAGGATACGGTGATTTTCTGTTACTGTTTCATAGTAAATAAAAACATGCCGGCCGAGTATGCCGACATGCCCTTTTATCTTTCTACTTTCTCTTCAGCCTTTTCCCAAAGATTTTCTATGCCTTGTACCCGCTTGATGGCCGTGATGGTTCCTTGATGCAGTCCCTCATGCCAATTCGTAAAGGAGAGGACTTCGGCTAACGTTGTAAACGTGGTATGTTCACCAAGGACAAACGGTTTTTCTCCCAATTCATCCAAGCGACCCGAGAATGCCTCTTTCATCCGGCGGGGCTGGTCCTCCAATTTCTTCCGAAGCTCACTAAGTGCAGGGGGAGTGAGACCGTTCCAGGTATGGGGGCTGGTATGAAAGCCGAACAGCTTTTCATATTCAGGCGGAAGAGATTTAAGTTCATTTTCTCCGACAAAAGAGAATAACAGGTTTTCCTGGGATAACAGTACATGCCCCAGATTCCACCGGATCGAATTTTTAAACCCTTCAGGCACTTCATCCGCCTGTTGTTCGGTAGTGGCGTCCAGTGCAGCGAGTGTGCGCATCCGAATGAACTCCATTTGTTGAAACAGCATATGTTCCTTCATTTCATATTCCTCCCAATCATATTCTCCATTATTAATTCGGGATTGTGGGGGGGATTCCTCCTTACAAAAAAGAACAACCGGAAGCAGGCGATTGCTTCCGGTTGTTCTATATTTATGACAGTTTTACTTTTGTGGACGGTTTTTCTTGGCATTTTCCTGCCCGGTTGTAAATTCGACTAATTCGGAACTTGTGCGATTTCCTTTTTTAGCATTCGTGTTGCTTTGAGCGTTGCGGTTTCCTTTTTTCGTGCGCCCCATTCAGAATCCCTCCCTAAATAGTCAAGCATCTATAGTTTAAGGAGTTACGCAGGAAATATTCTTCTGTATCATGCGACAAAATATGTCAGACACCTTGGTTTTTCAGTTTATTTCCCAGGCTATATTCGACAAAAAACCTCATATGCTCTAGAGGTCCGTCCCTCCATCGCTTACTTCAAATCTTGTGAGGGGCTTCTTGGCAGGGCCTTCGATGACGTCTCCGTCAATGGAGAAGCGTGAGCCGTGACAAGGGCAGTCCCAGGTGTGGTCTCCGTGATTCCACTCGGTTTCGCAGCCGAGATGGGTACATGTTGTGTCCACCACATGCAGTTTTCCGGTTTCATCCCGGAATCCTCCACATCTTCGCCCGTTCAAATTGACGACATCGCCTTCCCCTTTCTCAAGGTCCTCGGGCTTTTTAGAAGGGATTTGGAGTTTTCCTTTAATGAGCTCGCCGGCTACATTGAGATTCTCCTTGAAAAAATGCTTGATACTTGGGTCAGCGACAAACCTCGAAGGTGAGTATATGTCTGCATAAATGTGATGATTTCCTAAGATCTGGTCAGAAAGAATCTGGCCGGCTAAAGTACCGGAAGTCATTCCCCACTTATTAAAGCCTGTTGCGACAAAGATCGAGGGGTGCTTTTCCGTCAGCTTTCCGATATAAGGCACTTTATCAAGTGTGATCAAGTCCTGTGCAGACCAGCGATACCTTATTTCCTCTACACCGACAACCTCTTCTCCAAATTCCTCCAGTGCCCTGTAGTGGCCCATCGTATCTTTTCCTTGCCCCGTCTTATGTTTATCTCCGCCGATCAGGATGAGTTTTTCCCCGTTTTCATCCACTTCATAACGGAGGGAACGAGTGGGAACGTCTGCGCTGATAAACATGCCTCCCGGATAATCCTTCTTCGCTTTCACCCCGATGATGTACGAGCGTTCTGCGTGCATTTTCGTAAAATAGAATCCCATGCCATCATAAAAGGGGAAGTGTGAGCAGATGACGACATATTCACTATCGAGATGATAACCGTCAGAGGTGACAACCTGCGTGCTATCTCCTTCATTGATGGTCTTGGCAGCCGTTCCTTCATAGATTTGGCCGCCAAACCCCGTATAAGAATCAATCAAGGCTTTTAAATATTTCAATGGATGAAATTGAGCCTGCTTTTTCATCACCACCGCTTTTTTGATGTCCAGGTCGAGGGGGATGTCCTCTGCGAGCTCTCCGGAAATATCCAGCTTCTGATACGCCTCATATTCCTTTTCGATCTTCCCTGCATAGTGGTCTGATGTTGCATACACATAGGCGTCTTCTTCTGAAAAATGACAGTCGATGTTTTCGTTATTAATCGTGTCCTTGATGAACTGGATAGACTTTGTTTGGGACAGATAATATTTCCTTGCGAACTCTTCCCCGAAATGCTGGATGAGTTCATCATAAATCAACCCGTGCTGTGCCGAAATTTTAGCGGTTGTATGACCTGTCGTGCCGTTCAATACGTGATCGGCCTCTATGAGGGCAACCTTCTTCCCGCCTTTTGCCAACAGGTAAGCAGTGGTGATCCCTGCTATCCCACCTCCGACAACGGTCACGTCCACTTTCAGATTTTGATCCAGCTTTTTAAATACGGGGAGTTTAGTCGTTTCTCTCCAGTAGGGTTCCGGTGTTTTGGAGAATGCATTTTGTTGATGGGTATCCATATGAACGCTCCTTTAGCTTTCTATTCCTTACCATTCTCTCCCGATTTGAAGAAAAAATAAGTAAGAATGAAGAAAAAAAGAGACCGGATCTGTCGGTCTCTTAAAGGATCGTTTATTATGAATTCTGCAGCACACGATCATCTTTCTCTGCAGAATCAACCGTTTGTTTTAATAGCATGGAAATCGTGACAGGACCGACTCCGCCTGGAACAGGTGTGATGGCACTGGCCTTTTCATAGCATGCTTCATAATCGATGTCTCCGACGTTCCCCTCATTGTAGCCGGCATCAAGCACGACAGCACCTTCTTTTACCCATTCCCCTTGAATGAAGTTCGGTTTGCCTACAGCTGCCACGACAATGTCGGCAGTACCCAGAAGGTCAGGAAGATTTTCCGTATAGGAATGACATGTCGTCACGGTCGCGTTCCGGTTCAATAACATCATGGAAACGGGTTTACCCAGGATCGGACTCCGTCCAACCACGACGGCGTGTTTCCCTTCAAGGGAGACTCCGTAGTAATCGATGATGCTCATGATGGCTGCCGGGGTGCAGGATGGATATTCACCGAACCCCAATGAATTTTGACCGAAGCCAAGGCTCGTGACCCCGTCCACATCCTTATCAATGGAAATCGCTTCAAAGGCGGCACGTTCGTCGATATGATGAGGAACGGGGTGCTGTAAGAGGATTCCATGTACGGAAGAGTCATCATTCAGCTCCTTGATCACGTCAAGCAGTTCTTCTGTTGTCGTTTCTTTAGGAAGGTGGATGCGTCTTGATTCCATTCCGATCTTCGCACAGGCATTTCCCTTCATCTTGACGTACGTAGCAGAAGATGGATCATCTCCGACGAGCACTGTTGCAAGACATGGAGTGATTCCCTTCTCCTTTAGTCCAGCTACTCTTGATTTCAGGCTTTCCTTAATTTCAGATGCAACAAGTCTACCGTCTAATACTAGTGGTTCCACTGCAATCCCTCCTGATTATAGTAAAAAAAGACAAGGGTATCCCCTTGCCTTTTGCCCAGGCGAACGGCTAATGGCTCATGTTTTGTAAAATTTGCAGCTCCCTTGTGGTTGATTCCACATTTTCGCCAGTCACTGCTCTATTATCTTCAAACTCATTGTAACACGAATATAAAACAGATTTCCAGTATTAATGTTCGTGTTTTTTATTGAGATACATCAAAAGACTGAGAGTGTGCTACATCTAATTTTCTATAAGGTTCAACCCCGAATAGACGATTTTTTGCCTTTGATGATTTCATACAATTTGAATAACAAGAGAAATGAAAGGGGTATGGAATATGTTCAAACATAAGGTCGTCATGATAACGGGTGCTTCAAAAGGACTGGGGAAGGCTTTGGCCGTGAAGTTCGCTGAAGAAGGATCCAAGGTGGCCATCTGTGCAAGAAACGCCGGTCCACTAAAGGAAGTTGAGGAAGAACTGAGAGTATTGGGAGCTGAAGTGGTGGCAGTAGAGGCAGATGTTTCGAATGCCAGGGATGTAGATCGCTTCGTGTCGGTAACAGAGGAAGTGTGGGGGAGCGTTGATGTTCTGATAAATAATGCTTCTGTGTTTGGACCGGGTCCACGCCTGTTGGCAGACTATCCTGAGGAAGAGTTTATGGAGGTACTCAGAATCAACACGTTGAACCCATTTTTAGTAACGAAGCGGGTTCTCCCCGGTATGATCAGCAGGGGTACGGGGTCCATCATAAATCTAACTTCAGAAGCGGGCAGAACAGGCTTCGGGGAATGGGGAGCGTATGGTATTTCAAAATTCGCGGTGGAGGGACTGACCCAGACATGGGCTGACGAGCTGGACGGGACAGGTGTAAGGGTGAACATGGTGGATCCGGGTGAGATGGACACAGATATGCACAACAAGGCGGTACCCGAATGTGATTATCCCCTTGCAAATCCACACGATCACCTGGATGTCTTTCTTTACCTCGCTTCTGATGCTTCGTCAATGGAAAATGGTCAAAGATTTGAAGCACAGGGGTATCAGGGGAAAGCGAGGGAGGAGGCATGAATGAACGTTCCTTTCAAATCCCTTCACGTTTGAACGCAACGACACCCATCGAGCTTCAGGGGCTTGAAAGGGATGACGTAAAGCTGATGGTGCTGGACCGTGAGAACGGCAAGTGTGAGCATACTGTATTTAAAAACCTTCCTGAATTTTTAAATGAGGGGGATGTGCTTGTTTTGAATAACAGCAGGACCCTTCCCGCTTCACTCAAAGGGAAGCAGGGACACCGGAATGTCCTCGTTCGCCTTTCCAGGAAACGAGGCGGTAACACGTGGGATGCCCTCATCCTTGGAGATTTCCATCAAGCGGGGGAACCGATTGATTTTCCAGGAGGTGTATCAGGGCGCATAAAGGGTCAAGGAAGTGAAAGCCCCCTTGTACAGCTGGAGTTCAACAAGGGTGGCAGTGAACTGATGGACTTCATTTTCAAATACGGCGAGCCCATCCGTTATGAATACATCACGGAGCCTTGGCCCCTGGATTATTACCAGAATGTTTATGGATCGGTACCCGGATCCGTTGAAATGGCCTCTGCCGGAAGGGCTTTTACATGGAGGTTATTACAAGCCTTAAAGGAAAAAGGGGTGGGCATTGTGTTCATCCAGCTCCACGCAGGCTTGAGTTACTATGGGAATGACCGCTGGCCGATGCCAGAGCACCATCCCGAAGACTATCGGGTGAGTCCTGAAGCGGTGAACGAGATCCTCCACGCAAAGAATCGGGGGAAAAGGGTCATTGCAGTGGGCACGACGGTTGTACGGGCCCTTGAGACGGTCATGACGCAGCACGGGCAGCTGCAGCCTGCTGAAGGTGTTACCAATCTGTATATAACCGGCGATACACCCCTTCAAATCGTAGACGGCCTCATTACTGGGCTGCACGAACCCGAAGCGAGTCATTTGAATCTCTTAAAGGCGTTCATATCAGAAAACAAATTGCGTAATGCCTATCAAACGGCCCTGGCAAAAAACTATAAATGGCATGAATTCGGGGATATGAATGTCATTTTGTAAGGAGAATGGATATGAGACTTCATCATATTGGGATGAATGTAAAGAGCCTGGAGAGATCGAAGGAATTTTATCAAGCCCACTTTGGGTTTGAGGAAGAAATGATTTTTAAATGGGGAAATGAGAACATCCTATTTTTGAAAAAGGGGGATTGCCGGTTGGAGCTCATAGAGGAATCTGGAGATGGTGAGGGCTCAGCATGTGCATTCCTTCATATAGCATTGGAAGCAGACGATCTTGAAAAGGAAGTTGGATTCTTAAATGAAAAGGGGTTGATGCCTGTGGAAGGCCCCCTTCTTCTTGAAAATGGATGGAAAGTGGCTTTTTTCTTTGGTCCCGATGGAGAAATCATTGAGTTGATTGAAGAGTAGAGGGCAGTTTATCCCTTTTCCATCGTTTTTGACAAGTCTGGTCTATGTAAATCCGGCCGATTTCTCCGATAATCCAGCCGTTTTACGTGAAAATCCAGCTGAAATGCTCACGAAACCAGCCGTTTATCACAAAAATCCAGCCGAAATCCCATGAAATCCAGCCAATTAACAATATATGTAAAAACCATTCAACCACTCCACCAACAAGCGTATCCCCACCAAACCCATAGGCTTTATGAAATTTTTTTGTCCGGCATTTTGTGATACAGTTATCCGGGTAATTAATGAACTGACTATGGTGTAGGAAGGGATTTTCATGAATAAAGAAAAGAGTTTACGCTGGTCGTTTTTCTTTGTGGGACTGCTCGTGCTGTCGTTTGGCATCAGCTTGACGATCAAGGGGAAAGACCTTGGAATTGGACCCTGGGATGTATTCCATTATGGGTTATTCAAGCAACTTGGTCTGACGATCGGAACGTGGTCCATCGTTGTAGGCTTCGTCATCCTGTTTGTGACAGGTGTTGGGACCAGGTCATTTCCTAAAGCAGGTGCTTTTATCAATATGCTGTTGATTGGTATTTTCATAGATGTATTCAATTTTATACTGCCTGATCCTCATTCGCTTGTGGCTCAAACCATCGTGTTTGCCATTGGGATTGTGGTGATCGGGTATGGAATCGGCCTGTACGTATCAGCGGATCTCGGAGCGGGGCCGCGGGATAGTCTCATGCTGCTGGTCGTTGAGAAAACGGGTTGGAAAGTTCAATGGGTTCGGAATGGAATGGAAATCATCGTGTTCTTCTTCGGGTGGTTATTGGGTGGCCCTGTGGGGATCGGTACCGTGATCATCGCCTTGGGACTCGGTTCCATCGTTGGATTCTCACTGCCTCAAAGCAAAAAGCTGCTTCACTTTCTCATTGCAAGACAGATGACAAAACGAGACAATCCTATAGCAAGCTAAGGGTTGTCTTTTTTTACATTCTAAAAGGTATTTCAAACGATCATCCAGAAGTATGAATAGAGTTCAGGTAAGCAGGATTATTATATTAAAAGGAATGGGTGGGAGTATGAAAGAGCTTGTAGACTATTGTTATCTCTGTCAAAAGCCCCTCTATTGTTTGGACGGTTTCTTTAACGGTGTTCAAATCGGGGACGGAAAGTGCTGTTGTTTTGAATGTGAGGAACGGTGTCAGAAGGAGGAGACGGTACATGAGTCATGAGTATGCTGATAAACTAGTTGCCCTATTGAAAGATCATCAAAACAGTGAAAACCGGGAAGCCATGGAAGCTTATATGAGAAATCAATTTGAGTTCTTTGGCATCAAGAGTCCGGAACGCACTCTCTTGCTCCGTGATTTTCTGAAGGAGAACGGTAAGCCATCCATTGAGGAATTGCCCGATATTGTTCGTTCTCTCTGGTCTCGGCCTCAGCGGGAATGCCAATACGCCGCTCTCGGCCTGATCGATAAACAATCAAGATACTTAACAGAAGAGCATCTTCCCCTTTTGGAAGAAATGATCGTAACAAAATCCTGGTGGGATACGATTGATCATATCGCTTCCAATCATGTAGGGAAAATATATCAAAAGGAAGAAGATGACACATACTTAGAGAAATGGATTCATTCAGATAATATGTGGTTGAACCGCATCGCCATACTCCATCAATTGAAATATAAGGACAAAACCGATGAGACGCGCCTATTCAGATATATCAAAATGCATCATCAATCCAACGAATTCTTTATCCAGAAGGCCATCGGCTGGGCCCTTAGGGAGTATTCAAAAACGAATCCCGAAGCGGTGGAACGTTTCATCGCCTCAGAGGAGCTGGCTCCACTCAGCATACGTGAAGGATTGAAGCATGTGAATCGAAAAGCTAAGGTGGAGAAAACGGTAAAGTAGCAAGGGTCATGAAAAGAGATAAGGGGAAATTCCTTTTTGTTTGTATTCAACCGGGCCCCAATCTGGTATAAAGTAAAGAAAGATAGATTCGAGAGGGGCATTGGGATATGAATTGGAATGATTGCATCGAGAGAACGAATACTCACTCCGTTAAATGGTCGTTTCCACAAGGGGATGTGATCCCTATGTGTATAGCAGATATGGACTTCCAGGTTTCTTCTGCCATTGTGGAAGCACTGAACAAGAAGGCCCGGCACGGTATTTACGGCTATACGACGTTTAGCGATCGATACTTTGAGTCCATTATGTCATGGTGGAAAAGACGTTTCCAAATGGATATTAAGAAAGAATGGATCAGCTTCAGTCCCGGGATCATTCCCGGAATCAATGTACTGCTGTCCGTGCTGACTGAACCTGGAGACGGTGTCATCATTCAGGATCCGGTTTATTATCCTTTCTATAGCACGATTGAGAATCACGGCTGTTCGGTGGTGAAGAATACGTTACTTTATAAAGATGGCGTGTATTCCATTGATTTCGACGATCTGGAAGCGAAAGCGAGCCGGTCCAAGATCCTTATTCTATGCAGCCCGCATAACCCTGTGGGGCGGGTGTGGACGGATGAAGAACTGACGAAAATCGGTGATATCGCCAAACGTCATGATTTATGGATCATCTCTGATGAAATGCACGGAGACTTAGTGTACGAAGGATTTGAACATATTCCTCTCTTTAAAGGTGATGAGAGTCTGCTTAAGAGAAGCATAGTATGTGCCGCTCCAAGTAAAACCTTTAACATAGCTGGGCTGCAAACCTCCATTCTCCTTATTCCTAATGAAGAGGTAAGGGAAAAGTATCAGGACAAGCTCACCGGCTTTGGACTGATGCGGCCGAATGTGTTTGGGATCGAAGGCACCATCGCGGCTTATGAGGAAGGGGAACCGTGGCTGAATGAGCTCATGATGGTGTTGGAAGAGAATAAACAGTATGTAGAGAACTACCTGGGGCAGCATCTGCCGGAACTTCGGGCCACCCAGCCACAGGCCACACATCTGATCTGGATCGACTGCACCGGTCTCGACATGCAAGGGGAAGAGCTTTGCAGATTCTTCCTGGAAAAAGCCCGAGTCAAATTTGACGAAGGCTTCAAATTCGGAGAAAGCGGCCAATCCTTTGTCCGGATGAACATCGCCTGCCCCAAAGAACGGGTCGACCTGGCCCTGAGAAGAATGCACGAAGCCATACTCGAACACCGGGTAAAAGGCAAGATAGTAAAATAACGAACAGGGATGAACATAAGTGACGGCTTTTGTTCATCTTTTATTTTCCCCCAAATAAATTCAACTAACTTCAACCATTAAGGGAACACTAACATCAAACCGGAATCTGAAGATATTTTTTGTCCATCACGAAAAAACATGTTAAACTAAAAAATAGAACAATCCTTAGAAAACACAAAGAACCAACTGATAAATATTGTATTTTTGGAGTGGACATTTGTTTCTAAAGCGCTTACATAACAGGAGGACGAGTATATGACAAGCAAGACATTAGATCACTTTCTACAAGAGAACCTTGAAGATTTAAAATCACGCGGTTTGTATAATGAAATCGATCCATTGCAAGGTGCAAATGGACCGGTGATCACCATTAACGGGAAAAAGCTTGTGAACCTATCTTCTAATAACTATCTTGGACTCGCTACAGATGAACGCCTGAAAAAGGTAGCGATTGAAGCGGTGAAAGAATATGGTGTGGGAGCAGGAGCGGTCCGTACGATCAACGGTACGCTGGATCTTCATGTGAAGCTTGAGGAAAAGCTTGCGAAATTCAAAGGTACAGAGGCAGCGATTGCGTATCAATCAGGATTCAACTGTAATATGGCTGCCATCTCAGCCGTGATGGATAAGAATGATGCCATCCTTTCAGATGAACTGAACCATGCATCCATCATTGACGGATGCCGTCTATCAAAAGCCAAGATCATCCGTTTTGGTCATTCCGATATGGAAGATCTTCGTGCAAAAGCGAAAGAGGCTAAGAATTCCGGTCAATATAACAAAATCATGATCATCACGGATGGCGTATTCTCCATGGATGGGGATGTATGTAAGCTTCCTGAAATCGTCGAAATCGCTGAGGAATTCGACATCATGACGTACGTGGATGATGCCCACGGTTCCGGTGTCCTTGGTAAAGGTGCAGGTACCGTTAAGCACTTTGGTTTGTCCGATAAAGTCGACTTCCAAATGGGTACATTATCGAAAGCGATCGGGGTAGTCGGTGGATATGTAGCAGGAACACAAAATCTGATCGATTGGTTAAAAGTCCGTTCCCGTCCATTCCTATTCTCTACATCCTTGACACCTGCAGATGTGACGGCTTGTACGGAAGCACTTGATCTTATCATGAATTCCACAGAACTACAGGATAATATGTGGGAAAACAGCCGTTATTTGAAGGAAGAGCTGACGAAGCTTGGGTTCGATATCGGTAACAGTGAAACACCTATCACACCTGTGATCATCGGTGAGGAACAGGCAACGCAGAACTTCAGTAAGCGTCTGTATGAAGAAGGGGTTTATGCAAAATCGATCGTATTCCCGACTGTACCAAGGGGAAGAGGCCGTGTAAGAAACATGCCTTCCGCTGCACATACGAAGGAAATGTTGGATCAAGCCATTGCGGCATATGAAAAAGTCGGTAAAGAGATGGGAATCATTTAATAATCATATAGGGACTGGCCCTTTGTCAGCCCTGTTTTTTTACGATATCACCAAAGGTAAATGCAGGAGGAAAGACGATGAAAAAGATTCTAGTAACGGGTGCCCTTGGACAAATCGGGTCCGAGCTCACCAATAAAATGCGCGAAGTATACGGTTCGGATAACGTCATCGCGACGGATATCCGCGAAACGGACAGTCCCGTTGTGAAAAATGGACCGTTTGAACAACTTGACGTCACCAATGGCGAGAAAATGTTCGATATTGCCAAAACACATAACGTGGATACGGTCATTCACCTGGCCGCTTTATTATCCGCGACTGCAGAAGCGAAGCCGCTGCTTGCATGGAACCTGAATATGGGAGGGCTCGTGAATGCCCTTGAGACATCAAGAGAATTAGGATGCCAATTCTTCACACCGAGTTCCATTGGAGCATTCGGCCGGTCTACACCGAAGGATTCGACACCACAGGATACGATCATGCGCCCTACGACCATGTACGGGGTGAACAAAGTATCCGGCGAGCTTCTTTCAGATTACTACTTCACAAAATTCGGAGTGGACACTAGAGGACTTCGTTTCCCTGGCCTGATCTCATATGAAACCCTGCCAGGTGGTGGAACGACGGACTATGCTGTAGAAATCTACTACGAAGCGATCAAGAATAATGGGTATACTTCCTATATTGGTGAGGGGACTTACATGGATATGATGTATATGCCGGACGCCCTTAATGCAATCATCGACCTGATGGAAGCGGACGGTTCAAAGCTTGAGCATCGTAATTCCTTCAATGTGTCAGCCATGAGCGTGGCGCCTGAAGACATTGCCGGGGCGATTCGCGTCCACCAGCCGGATTTCAAACTGGATTATAACGTCGATCCCGTTCGCCAGAGCATTGCAGAGAGCTGGCCAAACGCCATCGATTCCAGTGCAGCCATGAACGAATGGGGCTTTAAAGCGGAATACGATTTAGCCAAGATGACATCGGATATGCTGGATAAACTGAAAACCAAATAAGAGAAAGGATCCCTGTGAAACCGTTCATGGGGATCCTTTTTTAAATGTTCAAAATGTCTTTGAAAATACGACAAAAAATGACAATATTTGATATGTCCATGATATAATGAGAGAGAATGCAAGACAGGGAACTCCCTTTTGTGGAAAAAAATGGTGAAAGCGCATCTGGATTATGCTAAACTTCAGAAGTCTAACACATTCCAAAAGGGGGATTTCAGATGAGAGAAAAAATGAAAGTATTCGGTATACCTTTAGGGGTCATGGTGTTGTTTGTAGCTGCCCTGTTCGTTCACCAGCTATTTCTTGTGAAAGAACTTCCTCAGCCGGATTGGAGCAGGTCACTCCCACTTGATATTACTGCTGAAGAGAAGCCACAAGTGTTTCAAAACAATGAAGAGTTATATGTATCAAGTGAAGGACAGGTCCATGCCCTTACCATCACTGATGAACTGACCGTATCAAACGAGAAACGCATTGATACGAAAATCACAAGGGGCTACCCATTTTGGACAGATGGGAAGCAAGTCATCTATTATAAGAATGGGAACTTAGTCCTGACCCTGAATCAAAAGGATGAGATTCTTTCAAAAGAGATCACGGGATTAGGGACAGGAACAGATAAGATTTATTTTTGGAAAAAAGAAAAGTTGTTCCAGTATGGACTCAAAGAAGGTTCGATTGACGAAGTCTATACATTTCAGTCTGAAATTTCTGACATTCATATCGAGGCGGACGGCACTTCCGTCATACAGGTAAAAAAAGATGATACGCATGATTCAGTTTACTATATGGATGAAAAAGGGGAAGTAACTGAAAAACCGTTTATGATCGTGAATACAGCACCGAATAAAAAGATGGACGGATTGACGTTTAAAGCGGAGGATGGGGAGCTTAACGTGCTTTATAATGAGAAGTCCCGTACTCAAGGAACCCTTTCTTATAATGTGTACAAGGTACAGGCCCCGTTACAAGAATTAGGAGCCTCCATCCTGACCGGGAGTAAACTGGAGTTCGTGAATAAAAGCACCGGTGAAAAACTTGTAAGCCCCGGTGGAGTCCAGTTTGTGAAGCTCGGCGGAGAAGATTCGATCTTGTTCACGTCAGAAGGACAACAGGTCGGGGATAACAGCTCCATCCGCCTTTACTCGGCACCGTTTGAAGATGCAGACACGTTGGAGGGAACCTCTCTCAACACAACAAAACATGTGACGTATTTTCCTGTACAATTAACGGACGAATCACTGGTTTGGTTTAATTATGATGGTGGTACATATGAACTATATGGGGCATCTCAGAATGAGCAGGTGGTTTCAGAGAGTACTGAATGGTCTGGAAGATCAGTGAGGGAAGCCCTCAACAACGGGGTCCTCATGATGTTCAGCAGCATTGTCACCACCCTCACATCTTTTTATTGGTTTTTACCTTCTTTATTCCTGTTAATATTGCTTTATATATTCAGACCGAATGTATTTGAAAAAGACGGGATCAGCTGGGCGGAATATGCTTCAATCATCATCTTCCTCCTTATGCCGATCACCTATACAAGTAAAGCGATGAACCCATATTTTTACCAGGTGGCACCGGAGTATTTTGTGTTCCCCGGCAGCAGCTATGCACTGCTGTTGCTGTTAAGCGTCATCACCTGGGTGATCTGGAAGAAAGGAAGAGATCCCGAGTGGGGGTCCTTCGCAGGTGCCTTCTATTTTATGGGAATCTATGTCCTCTTTTATATCACATCGATTGGACCGTATATATTTAATTTATTTTAGAAAAAAGTATGAGTGAGACGGGTGACTAAAATGATAGAGAAAACGAATCGTACAAAATCACATGCATTCCACAAATTAATCATGATCATGATGGCTCTATTCGTGTTTCAGATCCTCGCTATACTCATGCTTGATAAGCCTTGGAACATCGTCGCTTCACTTCTTCTGGTGAGTACAGCGGCAGCGGTTCTCCTTTTCCTGTTAAAGGAAGGAAACCGGTTCATGCAAAAACACCAGAAACTGTTGGAAGAAGAGAATCAGCTCTCGACCCTTCTGCATTCACTGCCCGATTTTGTCTGTTTCAAGGATGGGGAAGGACGCTGGTTGAAGGTGAATCAGTTTGGACGGAAGCTGTATAATCTGGAAGGCATTGATTATGTCGGTAAGACGGATAAAGAGCTGGGCAAACTGGTTCCCTTCTTTAAAGACGCCTTTGACTATTGCATCGATTCCGATGAGGAGTCATGGAAAGCAGAACAAGTCACACGGTGTGAAGAAGGGTTTTTTCTTCCGAACGGAGAGTTCAAGACCTTTGACGTCATTAAAGTCCCTTTATTCCATTCGAATCATGAACGAAAGGGACTGGTCATCATCGGCAGGGATATTTCCCAGCAGAAGATCGCCGAAGAAATGCTGTTAAGAAAAGAGAAGCTTTCCGTTGTGGGGGAACTGGCGGCAGGGATCGCACATGAAATCAGAAATCCCCTCACAAGCATCAAAGGCTTCATTCAGCTGCTGGAAGAAAATGAGCATGTATCCGGCCACTACCTTAAAGTCATGTCTTCTGAAATGGATCGGATCAATCAAATCGTTGGAGAGCTGCTCATTTTATCCAAGCCTCAAATGAGGGAATACCAGTCATTTGATATGAGTGACGTCATGAGGTATGTAGTCAAGGTCATGGGACATGAAGCCCTTCTTAAAGGCATCACGTTGAATATACAACTTCCATCCTCCCCGATCCATGTGTTCGGGGATAAGAATCAATGCATACAAGTCTTCATCAATATTATTAAAAATGCCATTGAGTCCATGGATGAAGGGAAAATCGATGTCGACTGGAAATTAAGGAATGAGTCTATTCATATCATCATCGAGGATGAGGGGACCGGCATCCCTCCTGATCGTTTGAAACGACTGGGAGAGCCGTTCTTCACCCTGAAGGAAAAGGGCATGGGACTGGGTCTAACGATCAGTCAAAAGATCATCGAAGACCATAAAGGATCCCTTCAGATTGAGTCGGAAGTGAACAAAGGAACGAAAGTGGAAGTCACCTTTCCGGTGGTTCAAAAGCATTAATACTTTTTCCTATCAAAAAACCCAGGTTCAAATCCGAACCTGGGTTTCCTATTTTTAAAAAATCATATGAGCAATCGCTACAATTACAAGTAACGTCAAGAATGTACGCTGCAGGAAGATGATGACCAGGTCCTTGAAATCGACAGGGATCTTGGACCCTAACAGCAATCCTCCAACCTCGGACATGTAGATCAACTGCGTAACAGATAAGCAGGCGATGACAAAGCGCGTCAGCTCACTTTCAATTCCGGATCCGAAGATGGCCGGCAGGAACATATCAGCAAACCCGACAAGGATGGAGCGTGATGCTTCCGTTGCTTCCGGGATTTGCAGAAGCTCGAGGATCGGAATAAGCGGCATACCGATGTATTCGAAGAACTTCGTATTCTCGGCAACAATCAGGGCCGTCGTCCCGATCGCCATGACGATGGGAGCTACCCCCATCCACATATCCAACACGTTTTTCATTCCATCAGAGAAGAACTTCGATGCACTGTTGTTGTTCTTTGCCTGTACAAGAGCCTGCTCGTAGCCATAACCGACCCGGCTGTAACCTTCAGGGATCTCTTCCATCGTGTTCTTCCCTTCCTGACCATTGAAATACGTGTCAGGCTTTCGGGATAGAGGCGGGATCCTCGGCAGGATAATCGCTGCAAGGAGTCCGGAGGCCGATACGGTCAGGTAAAATGGAATGAAGTATTCCCCAAGATTCACCTGGGAAATGACGACAAGGCAGAAGGTGATGGATACGACTGAGAAGGTTGTCCCAATGACCGCTGCTTCCTTCTTCGTATAATACCCATCTTCATATTGCTTACTTGTCAATAATACGCCGATCGTACCGTCCCCAAGCCATGACGCTAAGCAGTCAATGGAGGAACGACCCGGGAGGCCGAATACAGGACGCATGATTTTCGTTAAGAGTGCCCCGAATAATTCCAGTAGTCCAAAATTCAATAATAGCGGCAGGAAGAGCCCTGCAAAAAGAAATACAGAAAAAAGAATGGTAAGAAGTCCGTCCGCGTTTAACAGAAGTCCCCCTGTTGCATCAGACCAGACCCACTCAGGCCCTAATTTAAACAGAGTCATCACGGCAAAGATGGCGCCGACTACTCTGACAACGGCCCATACAGGTCGAACATCGAATAGACTTGAAAAAAACGGTGATTTCTCAATGAAATCCGGGTGTGCGAGCTTTGTGATGAACGTCCCGATGACCGTCAGGATGATCAAGCCTGTCATAATGAACGGTACATAGCTGCCGATCCAATCCTGCAGAAGCCCGGATAAGACCGCGATCGGTATCGTAATCCCGTCTTTCCCCGGAATCGGTATCATAAATAAGAAAACTCCCAATAAGGAAGGGATGATAAATCGTAAATGACTTGCTAGTGTAAAGCGATGTTGCTGATTCATAAATTCACCTCAGAAATAGTAGTAACGGAAAAATGAAACATTATTCATTCTAATGCATACATATAAATTTGTCCATAGAAAGTTCCAGGAAAGGCATGTATGTATCCCTCAAATGGTTTTCCCAAAGAAGGGACAGGTCAAACATACAGTGGTAAATAAATCATAAGTAAGGAATGCCACAAAAAAGAAAGCGCTATCTTTATGTACACCTTTCATTTTACTAAAATTTTTAAAAATTTCAATAATAACTCAGGTACAGGTGAGTTTTGAACTAATAAAAGATTATATATTTTGAAAATAGAGGTTTATCCTTCTTTTAAGTGGGTATAAAGAATTCATACCTTAGATAGTCAGGAGTTGTAATGGATGACGTCTTTAACAAAACTTACAGAAGAACAGTTGGCCAATGTCTATCAATTGGCACAGGAAGAGGGTTTGGAAGAAGAATTTATTGAGATGTTAGAAGGGGAGCTGGAGAGAAGGGAAAGTGTACGATAGAAGGTAAGCCAATATAAAAGATAATGAGTGTCTATACATACCGGCCGGTCTCTTAGGAGGCCGGCCTTTTTATGATTCCAAGTAAAAAGCGCCATCCCGGAGAATGGCACTTTTGTTTATTCCACTACAAAAATAGTAATCCCAGTGAAATGACGACGCCACTGATGACAAGGATGATCACACAATATCCCATAATATCCTTTGCCTTCAGTCCCGCGATGGCTAATGCCGGCAAAGCCCAGAATGGCTGGATCAAATTGGTCCATGCATCACCCCATGCAACGGCCATAGCGGTCTTGGCGACCGATGCATCGAGGGTTTGAGCGGCATCGAGCATGATCGGAGCCTGAACGGCCCACTGTCCTCCACCGGAAGGAACGAAGAAGTTGACGATCCCTGCGCTCAGGAAGGCAAAGAAGTAAAACGTCACATCATTTGATATCGATACGAAAGCTTCACTCATGACCACAGCGAGTCCGGATGCCGTCATCATCCCCATGATCCCCGCGTAGAAAGGGAACTGGATGACAATTCCGCTTGCCCCTTTAATGGCCTCTTGTACAGCGGCAAGGAAGCGCTTCGGCGTACCATGGAAGAGGATGCCCAGAAATAGGAACAGAAAGTTGACGATATCTAAATTTAGTGCGAAACCATTTTTAACAAAGTACGAGAATAAAAACACAATTCCGAGCACCGCCACAATAATCGATAAGATCATACTGTTCTCAAGCTTATCGGCAGGAGTCAACGCTTCTTTTTCAAGGGTGGCAGCTGTTTCATTGAAGAGCTCAGGGTCAACCGCTATCGTCTCCTCTTTAGCTGGCATTAACATCCTGTTTGTGATTGGCAGGACAATGAATAATGCCGCCACGATGATGAGAGTGGACGTTGCGAAGATGGTTTCATTGGTCGAGATGACCCCGATCAGATCCTGGAACGGATGACCGTCAGTCGCAATCGATAACGGGATCGACCCGGAGAATCCTGCATGCCAGACCACAAATCCTGAGTAGGCACTGGCAATGAGCAAGCGGTAATCGACGCCCTTCACCCGTTTGGCCAGTTCTTTTGCAAACAATGCCCCGATGACCAGTCCGAACCCCCAGTTGATCCAGCTTGCAATCATGGAAACGACGGTCACGATCACAATGGCAGAACCGGGAGATTTTGCAAACGAAGCAAGAAACCCGAGGAACCGTTTAAATAATGGACTGCTGGCAAGAACGTACCCTGTCACAAGGACCAGTACCATCTGCATGGAAAAGGCAAGCAGGCTCCAGAATCCGTCCCCCCAATACTGAACCATCTCAAGACTCGAACTTTCAGTGAAAATGAGCCCAAGACCGAACACGACCAACGTTAAAATGACCACAAATAAAAATGGATCCGGTAAATAACGCTGCATGATTTTGTTAGATAATGAAATAAGTCCTTTCATCTTCATCCCCCTAATAAAAATATACCTCCATACTATTCTTCTATAGTGATGAATGAAAACCCTTTCAATTTCTGATAATTGACAGAATCCAGATTTTGAACGTCCATTACTATAAGTGAATAAATATTTCATGATACAATGGCTAAATTAAGAATATTCAACAACAGGAAGGTGTTTACAAATGATTACATTCATTGCTACAGATATGGACGGAACGCTATTAAATGAAAACCAGGAAATCAGTGAAGCGAATAAGCAGGCTATCCTGGACGCACAGGAGCAGGGAATCGAAGTAGTGGTTGCCACAGGCCGGTCATATGAGGAAGCCCGTTATGTCATACAGGAGGCAGGCATCTCGTGCGATATCGTCTGTGCCAATGGAGCAGAAGTGCGGAACAAACAAGGTGACATCATCTATCAGGCAGGGATTGAATCAACCCGCGCAAGAGAGATTGCCGCTGTCTTGAATGAAACCGGCATTTACTTTGAAGTCTACACCGATCAGGGAACGTATACGGAAAACTATGAAATGGGAGTCGAATTGATCGTCAACATTTTCACAACGGCCAATCCCGGCGTGTCTGAAGAACAAGTGAGACAAGCTGCCAGGGAGCGCTTCGAAAAAGGACATATCAAACTGGTGGAAGATTACGGGGTCCTATTCGCAGATGACAGCCAGCTTGTATACAAATTCCTTGTATTCTCCTTTGATGAGAAGCAGCTGCAGGAAGCGAACGAGAAATTAAATGCACTTACAGGCATCGCCATCAGCTCATCGGGTAAAGAGAATATTGAAGTGAACAGCCTAGAGGCACAAAAAGGCGTCGCCCTTGAGAAACTCCTGAAAGATAAAGGGCTGTCTCCTCAGAACGCCATGGCCATGGGGGATAATCTCAACGACCTGTCCATGATGAAAGTAGTCGGAAGACCCGTAGCCATGGGAAATGCCCTGGATCAGATTAAAGACTTCTGTCCATTCATCACGGCAACCAATAAGGAAGATGGTGTGGCCAAAGCCATTCAGGAAGTCATCCAACAGCCGGCAAAGTAATGAGAACCTCTTCTGTTGTCCATACTGGTTAAAAAGAGTGAATAAGGGGAGCTGGTAGGATGAAAATCAAAATGAGTTGGCTCGTATTGATCGTCAGTCAGAGCTTATTACTTAGTGCGTGTTCGTTCGGACAGCCAGATGTGCAGCAGGAAGAAAGTGAATCGGTCACGAGACCAAGTGTCGAGAGTAAGGTAGTGGCGCAGGACCTCTCCATTCCCTGGTCCATCCAGAAGCTTGGGGATGTGTTCTACCTTACACAAAGAACAGGTGACATTGTTGAAATAAAGGATGGAAAAAAATCCGTAGTCAAAACCAGTCTTTCCAAGCCATTATCGGATCGACCCGAAGCGGGACTGCTGGGGTTTGTGCTTCATCCCGATTTCAAGACCAATCATCAGGCATTTGCCTACTATACGTACGATGATTCCGGGGACAATTACAACCGGGTCGTATCCCTGAAGCGGACTGCAAACCAATGGACCGAGGAAAAACTCCTGTTGGACCGGATTCCAAGCGGGCAGTATCATCAAGGTGGCAGGCTTGAAATCGGTCCCGATCACAAGCTCTATATTACCGCCGGGGATGCCACAAGGCAGGATCATGCTCAGGATCCCTCATTCCTCGGTGGGAAAATTCTTCGTATGGAGTTGGATGGTGGGATCCCGTCGGATAATCCATTTGACCATTCATACGTTTACAGCTACGGCCACCGGAATCCCCAAGGCCTTGCGTGGAATGGGAAAGGTGAACTTTATGAAACCGAACATGGCCCGAATGGATATGATGAAGTCAACCTGATCATGGCCGGAAACAACTACGGCTGGCCGAAGATCACGGGAGATGAAAAGGACGAGTCCATGATTTCCCCGCTGGCAAACTCCGGTGAACCTTCATGGGCCCCTTCAGGAGCGGATTTCTGGAAGGAAGATTTCGTGTTCGCAGCCCTGGCTGGTCAAAGCGTAAAGCGGTTTGATACGGGAACGGGGGAAGTAACCGATCTTCTCACAGGATTTGGACGTGTCAGGGATGTGCTGGTGGAAGGGGACACCCTTTATTTTGTCTCCAACAACACAGATGGGCGGGGAATCCCCCGTGAGAACGACGATAAGTTGTATGAGGTGGATCTGAAGTCAGTGATGAATGAAGAATAGAGTGACGGAAGCCTTCCTCTCGTTTTGGGGAGGTTTTTTTGCAAAAAAAAAACACGCTCAAAAGCGTGTTCATGAATGTTTATTTTCATCATTGGCTTTCAGAATCGCAATCACGAACATCCCAAAGCTGAGCATCAGAGATAATACTTCGAATGTATTCATTATACATCGCCTCCTTATTCTAAGGCTTCCCGGATTCAAGATTGTCCTATACGCTTGAAACAAATGGAATATTTTTCTCCTGATCTTACTGCTTCTTTTCGTCAAATAATCCCGGTATATTTTCCAATGAATAGTCCCTGACATACCGGATCAATCTGATTTTTAGCTCCTGCTCAAGGTCGTCCCTGTTTTCGAGTCGGGTCAGGTACAGCGATTTCCTGATTTTCGGTTCGAACCTCCTGATGATCTTCGTTTCATATTCCGTGTTGCCCTTCGCTTCTTTGACTAGATCGTATAAAATTCCCATGGTTTATGATTCTCCTTTTTCTAAAATGGATTTTAATTTGCGTAACGCTTTTCGATGGGTCTTAGAGATGGCTTGTTGGGATACGCCCTGTATCCTTGCAATCTCCGTATCAGATCGTTCTTGTACATAGGCTAAATCCAGGATATGCTTCTGTTTGTCGGTCAATGTTTTATAGGCCTGCAGGAGCTCCTCGTTCTCCAGGCATTCCATTAAAGTCGAATAATTGGTGAAAGGTGCAATATCCGAGTCCGGATCCGGAACAAGGTCCACATATGATCCACCATCTTCACCCACCTGGTCATCCAGGGTAAGAGGATGCCGTTCGCTATATTTTCTTATATGTTTGTCAAAGTTCACACTGTGAAAATAAAGGGATGAACTGACGTAAGAGGTAAATCGGATATCAAAATAATAGGCTTTAAACGCTTCGTTTAAATGATCTTCCTTACTTGCGCTGGGATGACGTAAAAAATCTTCGACTAATTTCCGGTTCTCCGTTTGACTGATAAAGGACTCAACGGCTTTATTGTATTTGAGATGAGGATAATGACGATAAAATTCACTCACTAATGGATCCATTTTTTTCACCACCAATAGAACATATGTTCGATTTTAAAGTAAAAAAAAGAGGAGAAAAATTCTCTCGGCTTTTACTCTATAAAGAAGCGGAAGGGACCCATTTCCACAACCTTCTTCTCTTTAATCGATCCATAGTACTATCTATTAAATCATATATTACAGAATCAAGTAAGTGATGAATGCACTAATTTTCCCTTATTATCCACTTATTAGAACGATTAATGATTTTATAAAGGGGTTGCAGGGTAGTTTATATAATATAGTATACAAGGTTCATTCTCTATGAAAGGGAAGTGATGGGATGAGTGGTAAATGGGTGTTCGCCTTTCTTTTGGGAGGTTTGTTGCTGGGTGGATGTGCTGCAGATGATGGGAAGAAGGACCAGGATTCTACTGAAGTCCATTCGGATGTACCTGCTGACGAAACGGACCAGCCTGCGAGCAAGATGGATGTTCTGGCCAACGATGAAAAGATCATAGAGATGCTAAAGAAGACCGGAGTCATATCGGAAGACGCTTCACATGAAGAGATTGAAAAGGCACTTCAAAAATACCTCCAGGATAAAAACAGTGACCAGCTCACCAATGAAAAAGAAAAGAAAAAATACATTGATGAAATTAAAAAGAAGATTCAAGAGGGCAGCTAGAAACGTGAAACGGGCAAGGGTCAACAACCCCTGCCCGTTTCTTCATGGGATTAGCGCATGACGCTGCCCCCTGAAATTTTGACTGACTCCCCGACAATGTTTTCGGCAGCATCACTTAATAGATAGACGATGGTGTTGGCGACTTCAACAGGAGAGGTCAATCTTCCTGAAGGAATGCTGTCCTTCGCAATCTCCAGTTGTTCCTCATAGCTTCTGCCTTCCCGTTCCCCTTTTGACTGAATGGCGTTTCGACCCATTTCTGTATCGACATATCCGGGACAAATGGCGTTCACTCTGATATTGTGCTCGATCGCTTCATGGGCAAAGGCCTGTGTGAACCCTGTCACCGCAAACTTGGACGCACTGTACGCACTGTTTCCGTGGGTGCCTCTCAGTCCGGAGAGGGAAGAGATGTTGACGATCGCACCTTTTTCTACTCCCTTCATTTGGTTATATACGGCCTGGGAGAGCTGGACCAATGAAAAATAGTTCAGCTCCATGATTTTTCGCAGATCGTCTTCGGATAATTTCTCCACCATATCACCGCCGCCTATCCCGGCTGAATTCACGAGCCCTGTGATGACGCCATGCTGCTCTCTTGCCGCAGTTAAAAGCTGTTCGCGGTCATCACAACTCGTCAGGTCCGCTTTATAGAGGAAGACCCTGTCTGGATCCTGACAGTCTGCTTTCAGCTCATTCAGCTTTTCCTCATTCCTCCCTGTAATCGTCACCCTGGCGCCCGCTTGAACGGCTGCTTTTGCCGTTTCATATCCAATGCCGCCAGTGGCACCGGTGATGAGGATATGCTGATCTTTCAACGTGCTTTCATGAAAAAGGAAACTCATTCTATTACCTCCTTGTGATGTATAGTACGTTTTTACCCGATGGGGGGAGGTGGGAAACGGATGAGTGGGATTTCGGTTTTGATAATAAAATCCCGTTTTTGAAAATAAAAGGGTGAGATTTGAAAATAAAAATGGATTTTTGAAAATATAAGTGGTGGAATTGAAAATAAACGCTCCAGGAATCCACGCACAACAGAAAAAAGACCCCGATTTGGAGTCCTTTCAGCACGTTTTATCTCTTCCCGATTCCGTTTACGATCATTTGCACGGTCATTTCGATCTCTTTTTCATCATTCCATTCGGCTTCAGGAAGGAAGAGGTACCGAACGATGAGCAAGCCGAAGATGCTAGTAGCGGAAAATCGCACGACAGCGGGGGACGGCAGGTCGATAATCTGTCCCTTCTCTTTATAATGATCCACGAGGCGGACGAATTTTTCGAATACCTTTTCAGCGATATGCTCTCTGAACTGTTCTTTCAGCTCAGGATGAAAAGGGATTTCCTGTATCAATATTTTAAAAGCCGTCATATTCTCTTTCAGGAACTCCTGGCGATTCAAAATCATCGCTTTCAGGAAATCTTCGTACCGGTCATATTTGGCATCAAGCACTTTATTGAGATCCCGGATCACAAAGGGAGCGATCAGTTTGGCCATCGTAGGGGACACAATCGAAAGAAGCAGGTCCTTCTTTGTTTTGTAATGCCGGAAGATGGTTCCTTCTGCGACGCCTGCCTTTTTGGCGATTTGACTGGTGGAAGTGGAGGCGTAGCCTTTTTCAGCGAACATTTCGATGGCGGCCTCCACGATTTTCTGTTGTTTTTCTGTCAGCGATTCTTCTTCATCGAATAACTGTTTGAATATATTTTTTTCTTCAGACATTTTCAAACCCCTAACTTGTTCGGTCATTCCTACCCTATATTTTACGGTATTTTCGGAGGGCTGCAACATTAAGGACGATAAAGAGTAGAGAAAAACCGATCAGTACGGATAGATTAAAGAGCAGATCACCGAATGCATAGCCTCGTATCATCACGTCCCTTAATGCATCAGCGGCATAATAAAGCGGGGTGATGGGTCCGATCCAGCTCAGCCACCCGGAGATGGTCTCCAGATTGAATAGCCCTGAGAAGAAGATCTGAGGAACCACGACGATCGGAATGAACTGCATCATCTGTAATTCATTTTTAGCAAAAGCAGACAGCAATATTCCGAGAGTAAGAGCGGTGAACGATAACGAGACGATGATGATCAATACGTTAAAAAAACTGCCTTTCATCATCATATCCAGGATATAAATCGAGTACCAAGAAATCAGGGATGCCTGAAGGAGCGTCACAATCCCGAAGCCGATGACGTAACTGACGACCATTTCCCAGATTTTAATGGGAGAAGCAAGCAACCGCTCAAGGGTCCCCGTCGTTCTCTCTCTTAAAAAGGAGACTCCACTGATTAAAAAGACGAAGAAAAAGACGAAAAATCCAAGGAGGACGGGTCCAAATGAGTCAAACATCCCCATATCCTTACTTCCGTGCACATACTTCACTTCATCGGTCATGTTTTGTGAAGGAGATGGGAACAAGGTCTGGATCTTTTTCATGACGGCCCCATTGACAGTGGGATCGCTTCCTTCGATGACAATGGATGGTGTAGTGGGGTCTTCGAATGAAATATAGCCATCCAGTTCGCCACTTTTAACGTCCTTCAATGCTTCATCGGGGTTCGGATAGACTTGAAAATCCTCTGTATCAACCTTCGCTTCCAACTGTTGCGGCAGATCCACAATGGCGACCTTTGCGTCATAATCCTCCGTGTCAAAAACAAGGGACAGCATGCTGAGGATCAGGAGCGGTGCCAGGAACATCAAGGCCAATGTGCGTTTATCCCGGAGTAGCTGCTGAAGGATACGGACGACAAACCCTCTAATTCTCAACGGAAACACCTCCATTTTTCAAAAAGACATCTTCAATTGAAGTGACCCCATATGTTTCTTTAATCCCGGCAGGCGTGTCGCTTGAAATGATTTCTCCATGCTGCAGGAGACCGAGTACATCGCATCTTTCGGCTTCATCCATGACATGAGTCGTGATGATCAGCGTCCTGCCTTCTTCTTTCAGGCGGTGAAAGCTGTCCCAGATTTCTTTTCGCAGTACGGGATCGATCCCGACGGTCGGTTCATCAAGAAAAAGGACTTCAGGGTCATGAAGGAGGGCGATGGCGAGTGAGAGTCTTCGCTTCATCCCGCCTGAATACTGATGAACCGGCTTGTTCAGGTGTTCCAGAAGATCAACGGTGTTCATCACTTTTTCGATTTGCGCTTTTCGTTCGGCTTTCTTTAATCCGTACAGGGACGCCATGAAGGATAGGTTTTCTCTGGCGGTCAGCTCATCGTATAGGGCATCGGATTGAGACATATATCCGATGGTCGGGTACAGGTCGCCTGCCTTCAGCTTGTTCCCCTTGAAGGTCACCGTTCCGGATGAGGGCGTTTCAAGTCCGATCATGAGCTTGATGATCGTCGTTTTACCTGAGCCTGACGGGCCCAATAATCCATAGATTTGGCCTTTAGGAATGTTGAGATTGATCGTTTGTAATACATTCTGTGAGCCAAAAGACTTTGACAGCTCACGTAATTGGATAATGGGATCCATGTGAATCACACCTTTCAAAAAATAGTGAGTGATTACTCACTTATAATATAAAGTAAGTAGATCATTCTGTAAAGTGAGTAATCACTCACTATTATATTCTTTCTATTTTTTCATAGAAGGCCCCACATGAAAAAAAGAGCCTGAGCAACGGCCCAGACTCTTCTTACCTTATTATTTTACGTTGTCATTTTCCCATTGATAGCTCCAGAATCGTTCAACGGTGACCCATTTTAATGATTCAGGATCATTCTGCTGGATCCCTTTTTCAAGATCTTTCAGCATCCAGGCTGTTTGGGAGATGTGGGCCTTCATGGCACCGATTTTTTGATCTTTGACTGGTGTGATATCAACAAAGATATCGGGTTTCCCCAATTCTTCTTCGCAATTCTTAGAGAATGCCAGGCAGTGAAGCTTTGGCCTTGACGCTTTCGGAAGGCGTCTGACGGCACGGACGACGGCTCTTGCCGTTGCTTCATGATCCGGGTGGACGGAGTAGTCCGGGTAGAACGTGATGATGAGGGACGGATTTAATTCCTCGATCAGCTCCGTCACCATATTTGAAAGCTTTTCATCATTTTCAAATTCAAGGGTCTTATCACGGTAACCCATCATGCGAAGATCCTGTATCCCCATCACATCGGCGGCTTTTTGCAGCTCTTTTTTCCGGATTAAAGGAAGGGATTCCCGGGTCGCGAATGGCGGGTTCCCTAAGTTCCTTCCCATTTCCCCTAATGTGAGGCATGCATAGGTGACGGGGGTTCCATTGTTCACGTGGGTGGAAATGGTCCCTGATACACCAAATGCTTCATCATCCGGGTGAGGGAAGATGACCAGTACCTGTCTTTCTTTTTCCATTTTGACCTCTCCTTTATTTATAGGTTGAAGTAGTTTAATTGAAAGGGGTCGGACTGATTTCAAGGGCAACGGCGAGTTTCCCGTCCCCGCCATGTCCAGCGAGCAGCAGGCGGCCCTGTTCATCGAATTCATAATGAGTCAGACCCTCGGCATAGATCCAGCCGAGTTCGATTTTAAGGCCGACACGGTAAGGTCCGTCCCCGATGATTTTTCCGTGCTCATAGTTCACTTTTGCGTTGCGTATATAGGCTCCCGCGGAGAAGAAGCCTTCATTGAAGTGTGAAGCGTAGGCTCCATTGGTGGTTTCTAAATGTATATAAACGTCCTGACGGGCAAGCTGGGTGATGATTCCCTGCACATCGGCAATCTTGATCGGTTCCATTCTTTTTCCTCCTTAAATACAGAAAAGACTCTTAACCATTATGTACTATCTTACTAAAATTCATGAGTGATTGCGAAAAGTATGATTGAGGAGGAAGGGGGGATTCGTGACAATAGAGGTCCGTCCCTCAAAAAAGGTGCCAGGCACGAAAGGGTTGATTCGTGCCTGGCACCTGGCCGGGAAAGAATTATTTATTGAAACGGTTGTAGGCTCCGTGCATGACGGGTCCTACGTATTCGTTCAGTTTGAAGCCGTGTTTGATGGCCGCTGTGACGAATGTTTTGGCGTTTGTGACGGCTTCCTTCACGTCTTGTCCATTGGCAAGGTTTGCGGTGATGGCTGCTGCGAACGTGCATCCAGCCCCGTGGTTATACGTCGTTTCCACTTTTTCTTCTTCAAGCAGGGTGAATTCATTCCCGTTAAAGAATAGATCCAGTGCTTTATCGTGCTTTAATTGCTTTCCGCCTTTGATGACAACGTTTTTCGCTCCCAGGTCGTGAATCTTCTTGGCTGCTTCCTTCATTTCATCAATGGTTTTAATCGGACCTGTCCCGGCAAGCTGACCCGCTTCGAACAGGTTCGGGGTCACGACAGTCGCGCGCTGCAATAGATGTTCTCTCATAGCGTCGGTTGTTTCAGGGTGAAGAACTTCATCTTCCCCTTTACATACCATGACTGGATCGATGACAACTTTATTTAAACCGAATGCATCGATTTTTTTCGCTGCAAGTTCGATGATCTCGACCGTGCCGAGCATCCCTGTTTTCATGGCATCGATCCCGACAGACATAACCGTTTCCAATTGTGCTTCCAGAGTGTCGATGGACAGTGGGTGAACGTTATGGTGCCAATGGTTGTCAGGGTCCATGGTCACGACAGTGGTAAGAGCCGTCATACCATATACGCCGTGCTCCTGGAAGGTTTTAAGGTCGGCTTGGATCCCGGCGCCTCCGCTTGTATCGGATCCGGCAATCGTGAGTGTTTTTTTCATGGCTGCATTCCTCCTGTGGTTTCGTTTCATTGTAAAAGTCTGACTAAAGGATATAATATCGGATGGTTAAATACAAATCATTTTGGCTATGGATGACGACAAAAAAGACGCCGGATGAAAAACCATCGACGTCTTTACACAGCTGTCAGGCCAACTTAGAAGGGTTTCGCATTATTATTCGTAGCTTCTTTGGAAGCGACGATGACAAGCTTGCCTTTATCAAGTTCTTCCTCATAGGCATCGGCTTCTGCCTGATTCATCCCTACGGACTTCATTTTCGAACGCAGTTCATCTCCGCGGCTGTTGAACATATTACTCATGGATTCAAGGATTCCCTGCTCCTTTATACCGGTTGATTCCGTATTTGTTGCCTCGGTAATGTGTTTAGAGCGATGTTTGTCATGAGCGAATACGTAAATGTCATCTTTCGTATACCCTTCACTTGTGAACATGTCGATTTCCTTTTTGGCTTCTACTGCATTTTCAACTGTTAGAACCTTATACATGATCATTACCTCCGTGTTTTTATGTCTTGTCCCTTCTTTTCCCGGTAAGATCAACTTCAAACTTACCAAAATATAGAAGTAGAATAATGGTTTCCAAGATTCTACATTATTTCCTATAATAGAAGAGAGGAAGGTGAGGGATTTGACAAGTCAATACAAGAAAATACAAGAATTGGAAGAGATCCTGGCAGACTTGAAGGCGACTGAAAGACAAACAGGTGCCTCTTTGGCCGTTGAAAATAGAAGCAGCAGGCGTCGGGGATTGACCCATACACTCCTGACTTTTTGGAAGAGGAGATTCGTGCTCTTTCTGTTGGTGTTCCTGTTAGTGACAGGAGGAGCAGCGATAGGGGTCTACTCCTTGTTATCGGGCTCTACTTTTACAGAAGAAAGGGGTTCATTTGTGGAACGGATTCAAGAGATGAGTTCACTGGCTACGGCTCAAGGGTTTGTGAAAGCGGTGATCGAGCAGGAAGATAATCAATTATTCGGGAAAGAAATCAATGCGGACCTCCCCGGAACGAAACGGAAGCTTCTGATGGTCGTGCCCGGAACTGTTCTTGCAGGGGTCGATTTACAAGGGATTGATGAGAAGGATATAGTAGTAGATGAAGAGAAGAAAGAAATTCAATTAACACTCCCCCGTGCCGAAATCCTTCAGGAACCGTCGATCGATACGGACAACATCAAGACCTTTTCCGTAGAAGGGATCTTCCGGAACGATGTGGATTGGAATGAAGGATTTGCCCTTGCGGAAGTGGCGAAGGATCAAATCAGTCAGGAAGCGATCGAACAGGGGATCCTTCCAGCTGCTGAAAAAAATGCTGAAAAGTCATTGAAGGGTTTCTTTGAACAATTAGGATACGATGTGACGATTGAATTTCAAAACTAGAAAGGGTGTCTTCAAGTGTCGGCAATTTTTCAAAATGATTGGGCAGACGTTCTGGAAGATGAACTTCAGAAGGAGTACTACCGGGAGTTACGGGAATGGCTGAAAGGGGAGTATCAAACGAACCTCACTCATCCACCCATGCACGATATTTTCAACGCTTTTCACTATACAGCCTATGAGGACGTAAAGGTTGTCCTACTGGGGCAGGATCCGTATCATGGAGCAAATCAGGCAGAGGGGCTGAGCTTTTCTGTGAAAAAAGGGGTCAAAATTCCTCCCTCCCTGCGAAATATGTATAAAGAGCTTCACGATGACGAGGGATGTCCGATTCCCGCACATGGCTCATTGGTAAAATGGGCTGAACAGGGTGTCCTCCTATTAAATACAGTGCTGACCGTTGGGGACGGCAAGGCCCACTCCCATCGAGGGAAGGGGTGGGAACGGTTCACCGATCGAGTCATTTCCTTATTGAATGAACGGGAGAAGCCGGTGGTGTTTTTGCTATGGGGGAAGCCTGCCCAGGCCAAGCAGTCGTTGATTGATTCATCCAGGCACTACATTGTCACGGCTCCCCATCCAAGCCCGTTATCGGCCCACCGCGGTTTCTTTGGAAGCAGACCGTATTCAAAAACGAACGGGTTTCTTCGTGAACAGGGAATGGAAGAGATCGACTGGTGTATAGAGTAGCGATGTTTCACGTGAAACACTGAGGGAGGAAACTTTGTGAAAAAGGAAGAAAGGATCAACTGTTTTCAATGTCAGTATTTTTATACAACGTGGGAGCAGGCTCATCCGCGGGGATGTAAGGGTTACGGGTTTAAAACAAAGGCGATGCCTTCCCTTGTGGTTTTTCAATCCTCCGGGAGCCCATGCATGAAATTCAAGGCGAAACAAAGATGATATTTGCGAAATCCTTCAATAAGAATTAGGATAAAGACGTACATACTGTAGACCTTGTGGAAGGAGTCAATCATTGTGAATATCCCACATCAATCATTAATCAAGAAAATCGAACATGAACTCGGTAAAGCGAAGTCTGCTGAAAAGTCCCAGCAGATCCGGGAGCATGTTTATTCAATAAAGGCACTATGTGAGGTATTGCTGGAGGAGAACAACGGGGCATCCACGCAAGCCGCGTTTTCCCAACCTCAGCAAACCATGCCGTATTTCCAGGAATCACAGCCGGTACAGAAGCCCGTTTCCATTCAGAAGGAAGAGCCTCTCGAAACGGATGACGGAGCCAATGGCAATTCTTTATTTGACTTTTAACCTAGGAGGTTCATCATGAAAACATTTATCATTATCGGTGCCATCAATGCCTTTTTATCTGTGGCACTGGGAGCTTTCGGTGCCCACGCATTGGAAGGGAAGATTTCACAGAAGTACATCGATACGTGGAATACAGGGGTACTTTATCAAATGTTCCATGCAATCGGGATCATAATCGTCGGAGTACTGATGGGGAATGTTACGCCAACATCCCTGCTTTCCTGGTCGGGCTGGCTGATGCTGATCGGAACGATTCTTTTCTCTGGAAGCCTTTATGTACTGAGCATCTCGGGAGTGAAGATCCTTGGGGCCATCACCCCCCTTGGAGGGGTCAGCTTCCTTGTCGCCTGGGTACTCTTGATCGTATTCGCAGCGAAAACGTTATAAACAAAAAAGATACCCTGTCAGGAAGCGGATTTCCTGACAGGGTATTTTTTAGCGTTGGGAATAGCTTTGCATGGAGCCCCCCGCACCGTATGGATATTCATACTCAATTTCTTCATCAAATGTGATGTAATCAAGATAAATCATCGGAATGAGGTACCTTGTGCCGGTTTGCGGGTCGCTCAGGATAAGGTGATCCCGGCCGGCGGCTTCAATGATCCCCTTGAACACCTTCGCATTCCATTCCTTGTTGTTTTCAAACGTCGTATAAACCGTCGCGACTTTTCCTTTATTCAACCTGAGAATATTCTCGATATACGACTCTTCAATCGGAAGCATTCCCGGAACATTTTGAGAAGGCGCCGGGGCATTCGTAGGGGAAGGAATTTGAAACCCTCCACCGCCTTGCTGCTGAGGATAGTATTGTCCCTGACCTTGCCCACCACCGTAATACTGACCATAAGGATTATAAGCAGATTGATTATACCCTTGATACGGGTTTGATTGTTGGTTCGCCAAACCGAATACCTCCTTTAAGTAAGATTAATATACTTTCGGACAATCACCTTGAGTGGGTTGATAGAAACAGTGGGACTTGAACCGCCCGGAGTTTGACTGGTTATACCATTGATCCGGACAGCTGCCGGCCGGCTTAAAGAACCAAAGGGAGTAAGACGCAGGGTGATATCTGCCACCTTTAATGGTCTTCCGCGCCAAATCGATCTCCTTCTGCCGGGCCCGCTGATAAAAGTAGCTTTTCTGGGTGGCCTCGAATCCACCTGGGCTTTGAAACACCATGTCCTGAAGATTAGCCAGTTTCTTAAAGTCAAGGCAATCGGACAGGACCCGGTTCACACCGACATTCCCCACCATCAGCATCCCAAGCTGTCCTTCACCCTCGGCCTCAGCCCTCATCAATCGAGCCAGGAGCTTCACTTCCTTCTCGTTATAAGGAATAACAGCCATCTTCCCACCTCACTTTAGAAGATGCTATGTCTCACTATTTCATGTCTATGTTGTGGGGGAATAATATATTCTTGTGTTTTTTGAATGGAGGAGGGGGAATCGATTGTTAAAATAAGTGGTTGTTTTGAAAGTGACCGTTCCTTTCCGCTTCAGGCACAAGACTCGCGCGGGGAGGCTCAACTCACGCCCCGCGGAAAGCGAACACCTGGAGTGGAAATCAACCAACATCTTTCTGATAATAAAACGACAAGCCCCAGGGACTTGTCGTTTGTCATGTATTTAGTTCACGTGAAGGAATTTTGAGATGGCTTCTTCTTTTAATAGGTTTCCTACGTAGAAGGCACCGAACTCACCGAAGCGGGCGCTTACTTCATCAAAACGCATTTCGTATACAAGCTTTTTGAACTGAAGCACATCATCGGCGAACAGAGTGACACCCCATTCGTAATCATCGAAACCAACAGAACCCGTAATGATTTGTTTCACTTTGCCTGCGTATTGGCGGCCGATCATACCATGACTTCTCATCATGTCACGACGCTCTTCCATCGGCAGCATGTACCAGTTATCATTCCCCTGGCGACGCTTGTCCATCGGGTAGAAGCAGACATGCTTCGCTTTCGGAAGGATCGGGTAAATGCGTTCCTGTACGTATGGATTCTCGTAAGGATCGCCCTCTGAAGGCATATAGTTACCAAGTTCCACTACAGAAACATATGAGAATGTCGGGATGGTGAACTCAGCGATTTTCAGCTTGTTGAATTCATTTTCCAGCTCATTTAATTCTTCCATTGTCGGACGAAGGATCATCAGCATGAAGTCTGCTTTCTGCCCAACAATCGTGTAAAGGGCGTGGCTTCCTTCTTTTGCATCCTGAGTGCTGTTCAATCGATCTAAGAAACGGTGGAATTCTGAAATCGCCGAGGCTCTCTCTTCACTCGGAAGCATCTTCCATGAAGTCCAGTCCATTGCGCGAAAATCATGCAGGGAATACCAACCATCTAATGTTTGTGCCGGTTCTGCCAACGTAATCACTCCTTAAAGTACTTTTTCCAACTTTACTATATCATAGTTTCACCTTAGAGTAAGAATACAAAACCCAATGTCGCTAAAATGGCACAAATAGCGGATAGACGGTGGATTTCTGGAACACACTATCCTCGTAGATTGTCATACAGGCTTAGGCTATTCCCGGATTGGGTAAAAATTATTAGAAAACAAAGACTTTTATATTGAAACCGGTATCATTACTCCTTTTCCTTGAATTCCTCAATGAGAAGAGTATTCTAAGATTGGATATGTATAAATCAAGGAGGTTCCTCTATTGAGCAACTTATTTACAACATTAAAAGATAAAGTAAAAGGCAAAGAGTTAAAGATCGTTTTCCCTGAGGGGACGGACGAACGCATTCTGACAGCAGCATCCCGTTTGTCTGCTGACGGCATCCTGACACCGATCGTAGTCGGAAACGTGGATGAAGTGAACGCCAAAGCGGATCAGCTGGGTGTGAAGCTTGACGGCTGTGACATCGTAGACCCGGCGTCATTTGCTGGCATGGACGAGCTTGTGAAAGCATTTGTGGAACGTCGTAAAGGTAAAGCTACTGAAGAAGATGCGAAGAAGATCTTACTAGACGGCAACTACTTCGGTACGATGCTGGTTTACACCGGCCAGGCTCATGGACTTGTAAGCGGCGCAGCCCACTCAACAGCTGATACGGTTCGCCCGGCCCTGCAGATCATCAAAACAAAAGAAGGCGTCCGTAAGACATCAGGTGTCTTCATCATGGTACGTGAAGACGAGAAGTATGTATTCGCTGACTGTGCGATCAATATCACACCTGACAGCCAGGATCTAGCTGAAATCGCCATCGAAAGTGCGAAGACAGCTGACATGTTCGACATCGATCCACGCGTTGCGATGCTGAGCTTCTCGACAAAAGGATCGGCTAAGTCACCTGAAACGGAAAAAGTGGTAGAAGCCGTATCTCTTGCTAAAGAAAAAGCACCGGAACTGACTGTCGACGGTGAATTCCAATTTGACGCTGCCTTCGTTCCATCCGTAGCGGAAAAGAAAGCACCGGGTGCAGACATCCAAGGGAATGCCAACGTATTCGTATTCCCAAGTCTTGAAGCAGGAAACATCGGGTACAAAATCGCCCAACGTTTAGGAAACTTCGAAGCAGTAGGCCCTATCCTTCAAGGACTGAACGCCCCTGTGAACGATCTTTCCCGTGGCTGTAACGAGGAAGATGTGTATAAGCTTGCATTGATTACGGCGGCTCAAGCGCTGTAAGGAGATAGATGTATCGGGAAACCGGATCCTTTAGGGGGTTCGGTTTTTTTGCGGTGGTTGCCTGTTAAATATCGCCATTTTTTTGACAGGCAAAAAATGAGGAGAATCCACCTGTCAAACGAACCTCAAGTTTTAAAAGGCAATCCGATAAAGATTGTCCAACCACCTTTTCAGCAACCCCACCAATATGTGATATAATGAGCTCGCATGTTGTAAGTGAAGGAGAAGCGTTATGGATAAGGAAAAAGCATATGCACTGCTTCGTCAAGATCGATGGAGAGTGATTGATCAATCAAGTTTGGGACCGATGTTCGGGGCCCTGCAGTCGTTTGCCATGGACGATACATTGTGCACGGTGATCGGAGCAGGTCAGTCTGATCCGACGGCACGCTCATGGGTCCATCATCAAACGGTTGTATTAGGTATTCAAGATACAAAGCTGCCGTTTCTTTCGGATGCTTTAAAGGTGCTGGAAGAGGAAGGCTACCGATATATTGTACGAAATTCCGGGGGCCTTGCGGTCGTGTTGGATGAAGGGGTATTGAATCTCTCATTGGTTTTCCCGGATTCTGAAAAAGGCATCGACATTAACCGTGGCTACGACGCTATGTGGCTTTTGGTAAAGGATATGTTCAAGGAATTTGATGTGGAGATCGAAGCGAAGGAGATCACACAGTCTTACTGTCCCGGCAGTTATGATCTCAGCATCAACGATCAGAAGTTCGCAGGGATCTCCCAGCGGAGGATCCGGAACGGGGTAGCCGTTCAGGTGTATCTTTGCGTCAGTGGAAGCGGTTCTGATCGGGCGGGATTGATTCAGCGTTTCTATGAGGCCGGACTGAGGGATGGAACGTCGAAGTTTACGTTCCCGACGATTGACCCTGAGGTGATGGCTTCTTTATCGGAGCTCTTAGGAGTTGAATTATCGATTCAGGATGTGATGCTCCGATTTCTGCAGTCGTTGAAAGGATTCAGCGGCGAATTTTACAGCAGTGCCCTCCAGGGGGAAGAGTATGGGATGTACGAGATGTATTATCAGCGGGTCGTGGATCGGAATGAAAAGGTGTTGGGATAAGGGAGAGAGCTGGACTTCGGTTTATATGGGGGTCCGGCTTTTTTTGTTGGATGGAATGGAAAAATACTCAATTAATAAAATAATGACGCAATCAAAGCTGATTTCGACGCAATAAAAATAAAAATGACGCAATGCCCCCGGATTATGACGCAATTCCCTGGTTACGCCCACCTACCTTGAGGATATAAGAGCCCATTCTAGCTGAAAAGGAGTCAAGTCCTTTATATTGTGTAAATTCCATACTTGTCTTTCTTAACTGTAAATTGAATATAGGTACTCCATTCAACATTTTTTTGCGAAACTTCCATAATTAATTTCTTC
>NZ_JBANLY010000016.1:0-88198 GCF_037046045.1 Rossellomorea sp. LJF3
GTATCTCCAATCTATACTTGTTTCTCGACAACTCAAGTATAAAAGACTGGATGATTACGTGCATTTTTTATGTTCAAATTGTGTAAGAACCCCAACAAATATTATAGAACCTTTTTTTATCAAAGCACAAAAAAACCGGCTCCCAATAGGAACCGGTTTTATCTATTATTTCTCTTCTTTCAATTGTTCCTCAAGCTTCTGTTCATATGCCTGCTGGAACTTTTGTACGTCTCCCGCCCCCATGAAAAGCAGTACGGCGTTTTCATGTTTGAGTAAAGCGGTCGTATCTTGTTCGTCTATGATTTCGCACCCTTCAATCTTACTTTCAAGATCGTGGATGGAAAGTTTTCCGTGGTTTTCCCGTGCGGAACCGAAGATTTCACATAAGTACACTTTGTCCGCAAGACTCAGCGTCTCGGCAAACTCTGTCAGGAAGGTCTGCGTACGTGTAAATGTGTGAGGCTGGAAGACAGCGATGATCTCTTTTTCAGGATATTTCTGTCTTGCCGAATCAACGGTTGCCTTGATTTCAGTCGGATGATGAGCGTAGTCATCGATCAGGATCTGTGAGCCCACTTCTTTTTCAGAGAAACGGCGCTTGACTCCTTTAAATGTGCTTAATCGTTCTTGGACGATGGCGGTATCAAGCTCTTCATAGTGACAAATGGCAATGACGGATAAGGCGTTCATGATGTTATGGTCACCGAATGTCGGGATTTTGAATGCGGCATAAAATTCATTGCGCACAAACACATCGAATGATGTACCCGTTCTGTCCCGCGTTACGTTTCTCGCCTGGAAGTCGTTTTCCTCGGCGAAACCGTAAAACACCACCGGTACCTGTGCCTGGATCTTTTGTAACTGCTCGTCATCCCCGCATGCGATGATTCCTTTTTTCACCTGCATGGCCATCTCCTGGAAAGCAGAGAAGACGTCATCCACATTGGCAAAGTAGTCGGGATGATCGAAATCAATATTCGTCATGATGGCATAGTCAGGGAAATAAGACAGGAAGTGTCGTCTGTACTCACATGCTTCGAATACAAAATAATTCGCATCCACTTCGCCTTTACCCGTTCCATCCCCAATCAGGAAGGAAGTCGGCTTTGCGCCGCTGATGACATGTGCCAGTAAACCGGTTGTCGACGTTTTCCCGTGGGCTCCCGTTACCGCAACACTTGTGAATTTCTGCATGAAATCACCAAGGAATTTATGATACCTGGTCACAGGCAGTCCTTGTTCTACGGCCGCTTGTATTTCTTCATGGGTGTCAGGGAAAGCATTCCCCGCGATCACATGCATATCCCCTCCAATGTTTTCTTTTTGGAAAGGTAGTATTTTTATATTTGATTCGTCCAGAGCCTTCTGAGTAAAGAAATACTTGTCTACGTCAGATCCTTGGACCTCGTAGTCCATATCATGGAGTATTTGGGCTAACGCACTCATGCCCGACCCCTTTATTCCTACGAAATGATATATCGTCATAATAGAACCTCCAACAATCGTCTATCTAAAAGCATTATATGAAATCTATATTTATTTTGCCATCGGTCTCAAGCTTCTGATATGTGAGTTTAGAAAAAAGCGTACTTTCTTCAACTTGAAACATTATATCATTATTTGAAATCCCTGACCATGCAGAAGCTACGAAAGGCTGGGCAGAATGAAGTTTGGCGCTTCTTCCTTTAAAAACGTCCTCCATAATACCCCAGTTTTTTGATTCATTTGACTATATTGTGTTTGTAAATTTGTTAACACGTCCACTGATTTCACGGGAAAAACAGGACCTAAGATCCACTGATGAACGACCAGCGGGACTTTCCTCACGAAATAGACCTGTTCTTCAGATATTTCCTTTTCTAGCCAATCAGGGTTCATTTTAACAATCACTTCATCTCCCTGAACGATCGTTTGACAACGTACGGTCCGTCCTTCTTTCCCTTTGACTATGACGGGTTCCCAAGCAGCCGTCAATACAACGGCACCAAGGAGTTTGGTTGATTCCTGAAGGGGATGTGACTGCAGAAATTGAAAGAATAAGGTTTGTCCCTTGATGGTTTTATAATCAAATAGAAACCATTCTTGAAACAATCTCTCGACTCGAGCCATCATCCTGGCCTCATCGTATTGAAGAAACCGTTTAGAGAAAATCATTTTAGCCCGTACTTTTTCCCTTATATTCGTTTCCTTCAAAGCGTACTCATACGCTTTACTGTAGAGGTCCTCAATATGATCCTCGGCGATTTTCTGTTTTTTCTGCCTGAACCGCTCAAGATCTAACGTGCTTTCCTGCTCTTGCATGTTCTCACCTATTCGAATTCTACTTTTTCCAGACGGGGGTTCGGGCGAAGCTTCCTTCCTGCCTTAGCTTCCGGGGAACCGTCGATGACGACGTTGTCCCCAGTGAATCCTACATGGATCTTCAGAAGACTGCTTCCGACTCCGTACATATCGACTGGAACTTGATTTTCCTCAAACTGGCGGATGCGGTCTTCGTTAAAACCGCCCGACACGACAATCTTGACGTGGTGGTACCCTTCTTCGTCCAAAGCATCTCTCAATGCATTGATGAGCTGCATATTGACCCCGCGGGGATCAAAGGTTCCAAGCACATGCTGATTACGAAGGAAATATTTATCGATCATCATTCTTGATGTATCTACCCTTACCCCTTTTAATTCCTGGCCAAACTCTCTTGCGACCTTCAATGAGTCAGTAATGACATCATTATTGTAATCGACAAGGGTGATGAGCTCGTCCTCGGGGAATGTTTCCTTATACGCTTTCGTTGCCTCTACGATATCCCCATTGAATAATTGAATGAGGGCATGAGGCATGGTTCCCATCCCTTTTTTCCCCCACCACTCATTCATGGCGTGGGTCGCCTGGGCCGTAGATCCTCCTATGAAGGCTGCATAACCGTCTCCAGCCTGTTGGGTAAAATGATCGTCACGGTCGCCCATAAAGATGACGGGCTTCTGTTTCCCCGATAAGGAAGCAGCTTTCATCACATTGTAAACGCTCGTCGCAACGGACGTTCTTCTCGCAAGGATTCCGTCGATGATGCCTTCTAAATATCCAAAGTCCTGATAACGGCCCTTGATGGTCAGCACGGTTTCAAACGGAGAGATCTGGTCTCCATCCTTTAAAGAGTGAATCTCAAGGTTCTGCGGGTTATCAGCGAATGTATGCAGAAGGGCGATGACTTCATCCGTTCCGCAAATCACGGCATGTGTCTTTTGAAAGAATTGCATGGTGATGACTGCATCCGGTTTATGTTTCTTGGCAATTTCCTTCGTCTTTAAAAAATACACAGCTGAAAACCAGCCATCCTTGATTCTTTCATCAAACTTGAATGTATGATTGGTCAACCTGTTGAGTTTTCCTTGAAGTTTCAATTCGATTTCTTTCATCACTAAAGCTCCTTATGGCTCTTCCTACACAAAAAGAATAGGTATTCTGTTTACATTCGTCCGTATTGGACAGATATAAACAGAATACCATGTATTAAATATTTGTACTAGTCTATGCGAGTGTCTCCAATTCACTTTCGGAAATGAGGACATCCCTTGGTTTACTGCCTCTGGACTCGGAAATGATTCCATTACTCTCCATCATTTCCATCAATCTTGCGGCCCGGTTATAACCGATCCTGAATCGTCGCTGCAGACTTGAGGCCGATGCTCCGCCCTGATCGACGACAAATTCACATGCTTCTAAAAACAAGTCGTCCTCTTCCTCGGTGACCTGCGCTTTCTTGATCAATTCATCCTGCTGGAAGAGATAATCCGGTTCCCGTTGTTCCCTGACATGGCGGATGATGTCATCGATTTCATCATCGGATACGAACGTACCCTGCAATCGGACCGGTTTGGATGAACCATTCTCAAGGAACAGCATATCCCCTTTACCGAGCAGGCGCTCTGCCCCGCTCCCATCGATGATCGTCCTTGAGTCGACGCTTGAGGAAACCGAGAATGCGACCCTTGTCGGTACATTCGCCTTGATCAAGCCAGTGATGACATCAACTGAAGGACGCTGAGTGGCAATGATCAAGTGAATTCCGCAGGCACGTGCCTTCTGGGCGATACGGCAAATGGCTTCTTCCACGTCTGCCGGCGACATCATCATCAAATCTGCGAGCTCATCGATGACAATCACGAGGTAAGGAAGCATATCGCTGTATTGTTTATTCCGCTTCGCGAGTTCGTTGAAACGCTTTATATCCCTTACCCCTGTGTGGGCAAATAATTCGTATCGTCTTTCCATCTCCTCCACGGCCCATTTAAGGGCGGCGGTCGCTGCTTTCACATCGGTGATCACCGGGCTCACCAAGTGAGGGATCCGGTTATACGGTGCAAGCTCGACCATCTTAGGGTCAATGAGGAGCATCTTCAATTCATCCGGAGATGACTTATACAGAAGACTGACGAGAATCGAATTGATGCATACACTTTTTCCCGAACCGGTCGCACCGGCGATGAGACCATGGGGCATCTTGCTCAGATCCGTCACGATGGGCTGTCCTGAAATATCCAGTCCGAGGGCCGCGGTCAATGGTGAAGACGGCTCCTGGAAGGCAGGACTCGCAATGACTTCACTGATGCATACCGGGCGGCTCTCCCTGTTCGGCACCTCGATCCCGATGGTGTGTTTACCTGGAATCGGCGCTTCCATCCGGATATCCTTGGCTGCCAGGCTAAGCTTTATGTCATCAGTCAGATTCGTAATCTTATTGACCTTCACCCCTGGTTCAGGCTGCACTTCAAAACGTGTGACCGACGGCCCCTGGGTGACATTCACCACTTTTGCCCTGACGTTGAAGTTATGCAGGGTCTCATCAAGTAAAAGTCTTTGAGAATCCAGCCACTCTTCGCTCATTTCCTTGGATACCGGCGGCGTCAAATAATCCACTTTCGGAAAGACATAGTCTCTTGTCCGTTTCGATGATGAGCTTAATTCACTGTAGCTCTTTACCGCTTCTTCTCCTTGGACCTGAGTCTGTTGAGGCGGCTTTTCTTCACGTCGCACGTCTTCAGCTGATTCTTCAACACGCGCCTCTTTAACGGGAGGTGCCGTTTGTTCAGTGGTCCTCTGTCTCTCCATGGAAGGGGAACCTTCCGTACGTACGGACGATCTGCGAGTATCCATCTGACGCTTATCTTGTTTAAGCATTAACACGTTAAAAGGAAGATGCGATCTCTTCCGTCTTTCAGGTTCCTCCTTGATCGGTTCTGAAGGTATGGCCGCTTCTGGTTCTTCGTCGACGGGCCTTTCTTCAACAAGGGACTGTTCTTCATTGACCGGCTTCTCATACACAGCCGGTCCTTCTTCCCCTGGCGTTTCAAGGACTGCTGTCTCTTGATGCGGTTGAGCCGTTTCGCCGGCAGGTACTTCCTCTACGGGTTCGGCTGATTCGAATTGGAGGGACGGACCTGCTTCTTGAACCGTCTCACGATGTACTGCCATATCGGGTTCTTCTTTAACCGGCTCAACTTCGTCTATCAGTGAAATACGCTCATGTGATGTCGTGGGAATGACTGTTATCCCGGCGTCATTCTGGTCCGTTTCATTTATTGGATCCGACTGTATCTCTTCCGCATGTATCTCCTCAGCGCGGGCCGGATGTTCTACAGGTTGGATGCTTTCTTTCAGTTCTTCCGTATGTGACTGTACACGGGATTCAGCCTCTGACTCCTTAGCAATGGCAGACTCTTTTTCTACAACAGGAAGGGATTCCTCTACTATCGATAGAGCTTTTTGATCGATGACTGCTTCTTTTCTCTCTTCTTCGTTATGTAAAAACTTATTCAGCTCATATTCGACACTTTCTTCTTTCTTAACCGGTCTCCCTCTAAAACCATAGATGGGTGACGGAATCTCCGTTGGCGTAAACGGCCGGCTGTTTCCTTTTTCCACCTTTGTCGCTTTCTTTGTCTTGATGGGAGTGGACTGGTTCTCTTCTTTCCACTTTCGATTGCCCGAAGATTGGTTTCGGTTCTTTGGCTGCCGCTGCTCCTGCTCTTTAGGCTTTTCTCTTTCTCTATCTTTTTCTCTATCTCTTTCTCTTTCTTGATTTCTTTGAGTTCTTCGCGGACGTTCTCTGTTTTCCCCGTCTGATATAAGGGGAAATCGGAAATTCCCTTTTGGATATTGATATGTCATCCTTGCTTCTACATCACGTGAATGGTTTGGCCCTGCTATATGTTTACGTTCAGCCTTTGTCGGTTGGAGCTGCTGAACATCGTCTTGGTTTTCATCATAGTACTCTTCAAATTGTTCATCATTATCTGATAATTTACCAAATATTTTTTTAATCCAGCTCACAAACATCACTCTTTCTTTCATACTTACTATTTATTTTATCAGTTAAAGAGAAAAATTCGAGTCATTTCGATAGAATAAGGGAATTGTTAAAGGATTGTGTCGAAATAAACATAGGTGTAAAGGGTTTGTAATATACAGTATTGTCACATGGTACATAGTAAGTGCTGGTTGATTTCCGCTGCAGATGCTCGCTTTCCGCGGGGCGTGAGTCGAGCACCTGCAGCTTCAATCAACTTATGAATGGTCGGTTAATACCTTAGAACTCTGTAAAATAACCCAATACATCGTTACCAACCAAATGTTCACACCTTATTCATTCATAAAGTCAAATAAAAAATACACAAAAATACCTGAGCCCACACTCCGGACCCAGGTATTTGTTTTTATGCTGTGAATGGTTGACCTATTTGGTATGTGTCTTCAAGGACGAGGATGCCTTTTTCTTGGGGGGCATCGGGAAGGGCAAGTTCTTTGGCAGAGCAGATCATGCCTGATGATGCGACTCCTCGAAGTTCTGCATCTTTGATGACCATTCCGCTCGGCATGACTGCGCCTACTTTAGCGACAACGACTTTTTGGCCTTTGTCTACGTTAGGTGCACCGCACACGATTTGCAGGGTTTCATCTCCAACATCGACGGTACAGATGTTCAGTTTGTCTGCATTTGGATGCTTTTCTTTTTCAGATACATAGCCGACAACAAATTTCGGTGAAAAGTCTGCTTCCAATACTTCATCAAAGCCGTTCTTCTTGATGGCTTCGTTGATCAATTGGAGCTTCTCATCGTTCATTTCGACAGGTCCCACTTCACTCACGTTTATATACTTGGATGCTTGGAATAGGTTATAGCCAAGTGTTTTCCCTGTTTTCTCATCGAATAAACGTGCTGCGTCTTCTTTCCTTTCGTGCTGTACTTCTCCTTCAAAGCCCGGATCCAGTGTAACGATCAGGGTATCACCAATGCCTTCCAAGTTATAAAATACGTTCATCATTTTTTCTCCCTTTCCTTTTTGCGATTTTTGGCCAAAATGAAGATCGGTTCCAGTTCCCCTTCTTCATATACAAAGGATAATGCTGTAATCGGTACATTTCCTGTCGTAAAGAAACTCATCGTCATCTGTGCAAGGACGTCATAGCCCGTTTCATTACGGATATCCCCGATGATCAATACATCCTGATGGGGGACCGATACCGTCATCTCACCTTGAATATCCTTGCTAACCTGTTTTAAGAAACTATCATTCAAAATACGACTGGCATCGTATCCGTCATTATTATTGAGAAAATAGAATAGGTTTCCTGCTACTTCATCCTTTTTCATGTCTGTTTGCAGGCTTCTGACATTGAAAAGGGCAGTTTCCTTCATTTGCTCATGGGTCCATCCTTCAGCTTTCAGCATGTTTTCATCCAACAGACGGTAGGTTTTCCCTAAATCAACGGCATAGTAGATACGCGTTTCAGCTGTATGCTCGTCCGTCACGAGTGCCACACCTTCATTGGATTCGGTTGCAAAAGAGGTGGAACGGATGACAGGAAACACCTTCTTCTGTTTACTGCCTAGATCCGCTTCTGTTCCCATCACATTTAAGGCTTCTTCTACGTAATAGACGACTTCATCGATGATGGATTTATTGTTTTCCTTCCATTTCGATACGATCGGCGGCAGGGAGACAGTGATCCCTTTTTTCGTAGAGGTGTTTTCTATTCTCAGTGAATCTTTATCCCGATCATATGTAAACGTACGATTTGGTTTCTCTAATCGTTCCTGGAGTATACTTTTTAGCTTTTTTATGTCCAAATCTGATCCTCCTTTGGTGATACATTTATATAGAAAGTACTGATCCTAAACCTTCGTTTTTCATTCTCACTTATAACATTTTACATGAAAATGGCGAGATTACAAAAGGAACCTTTTGATTTTGGGAAAAAGAAAAGGGACCCCATCTTTTCAGGAGATCCCCTCTGCTGTTATTTATGAAGCCAACGAGTTCATGAAGTCCTCGATTTGTTCTTTTGATTTCCGGTCTTTGCTTACGAAGCGTCCGAGTTCACGACCGTCTCCGTATGCGAGGAAGCTCGGGATTCCGAAGATATCAAGCTCGATGCAGAGGTCAATGAATTGATCTCTGTCTACATATAAGAATGTATAGTCATCGTACTCACTTTCGATTTCCGGAAGGATAGGTTCGATGATTCGGCAATCCGGACACCAGTCGGCTGAGAACATAAATACATGCTTCCCGTTTTCTTTCAATTGGTGGAATTCTTCCACTGATTCAAGTTTACGCATTTTATTTGCCCCCTGTTTCAATCGTCATTTGGTTTGGTTTGATCCAACCTAGTTTACGCATATATTCAGATATTAACAGGCTTATGAATGCAGGTCCAACAAAATGCAACAGCAGGATTTTCATGGTAACATCCCAGCTGAATCCCATCGTTTTGAACGTCATGATCTGTCCGACAAATCCGCTCGTCCCCATCCCGGCTCCAGCTGCATTGTTTTCCATCAGCCAAACGGTCGTCCCGATGGGAGCGAGAATCATGCCGGCAACAGTCGGTGGTATGAGGATAAGTGGATTTCGAACGATATTCGGGACCTGTAACATGGAAGTCCCAATCCCCTGGGCGAATAATCCGCCCACCCGGTTCTCCCGATAACTGATGACGGCAAATCCAACCATTTGAGCGGCGCAGCCAATCGTGGCAGCACCGGCAGCGACCCCATTCAAATCAAGCATCAAAGCAATGGCCGCACTTGAAATCGGGGCAGTCAGGGCAAGACCCATGAGGGCCGCAACCAGGATCCCCATGATGATCGGTCTCTGTTCCGTCGCCCAGCTGAGCCAGCTTCCAAACATACTCATAAAGTCAGCGATTCCCGGTCCGATGAAGTAAGCGACCGTGAATCCTGCAAAAATCGTGACAAATGGCGTCACGATAATATCTATTTTCGTTGTCTTACTGACGAGCTTTCCAATTTCCGTTGACAGGACTGCCGCTACATACGCTCCGGCCGGTCCTCCAAGGGTCGCTCCGGCGGCACCTGTCACCACGGCAGCGAATATGACCAGTGGCGGCGCCCCAAGACCAAAGCCAATCGCCACACCGATCGCCGGCCCCATCAAGCTGATGGCAAGCGTCCCCATCTCTATGAAAAATTCACTCAACCCTGCAGGAAGGGGAAGCTGTTCCCCGATCGTCTTAATGATCAATCCAATGATCAACGAGCTGAACAACCCCAGCGCCATATAACTTAAAGCATCTATAAAATACGTCTTCGCCGAAAACGTAACGCCTTTTCTCTCCAAATACCCTCTCATGCCCTTCACTCCTCTGTATACCATTCCTTTTACTAGTGTAAAGACACATGTTTGATTTGTCTATAATTTTTCATTCTTCAGTATGGTCGGATTTCTTTTATTTTCCTTTTCCCATTGCTTATCTATTCTAAATCCATAAAAAAAACCGGCCCCTCCCTGCTCCCGCAGAAAAAAAACCGGTCTGTATCTATCTAGTTGTGTTTGACTGATGCTGCGATTTTCATCATCATTTCAGCGTTATCCGCCAAGTCTTTCATTTCTGACTGAGTTGTTACTTTCGTTCCGCCCACTCCTACAGTAAGTTCGTATTCTTCTGTATCCGGCAATTCCTTAATGACATAATATCCTAAGCGATTGTCTTCTTTAAACGTCCCATGCTTCACCAGACTTTCTTTGTCATTAATGGCCATTTTATATAGAAGTTCACTATCCTTATCTTCTTGAGGGTTCGTGAAAAGAATAAACGTATCAGAATCTTTTGAAATAATGATATTATAAGGAGATTCTTTTTCTATCTTGGCACCAAACGGAAGATAAAAGCTGATGTTGCCAGCGTCTTCTCCGGCTTTCTCATTGGAGTTCAATGCTCCCTCCACCGCGCTTGCCGTCTCCTTTTTTTCCTGGTCGATCGATGTATTGCATCCTGCTAAAATAAGCAATAGTATAAAGAAAATGATCGATGCTGTGGTTTTCATACTCGATTCCCCTCCCATTCATACCTAGGACCTATGCTTATGATACCCTCATAAAGTCCCACCTGACAACCCTTCCAATAAGAAATTCTGCCTTTTTCATGGGAAAGGTGGTTGAAATACCTTCGAAAGGGTATTTATGATAAGATGACTAAAAACAGGAAGGTGATCATTATGGAATTAACCGTGTACTTAGCCGGAGAGATACATAGCTCCTGGAGGTACGAATTAAAAGAGAAAGCGAAAGCCCTCAGACTCCCCCTTCAGTTCGTCGGGCCCATGGAAAATCACGATCGTTCCGACTCGATCGGGGAAGAAATCCTCGGGGAGCAGCCGAACAAGATATTCCGGGATGAAGCTGCTTCTGCCATCAATAATTTCCGGACGGAACTGCTTATGAAGAAATCCGATGTGGTGATTGCTTTATTCGGTGAAGAATATAAGCAATGGAACACGGCGATGGACGCGAGCACAGCCATTACCCTACAAAAGCCCCTGATCCTCATTCGCCCGGAAAAACTTCATCATCCATTGAAAGAGCTTACAAATAAGGCGAATGTTACAGTAACGTCCATTGAACAGGCACTAAAGACCCTTTCTTACGTTTTTGAATCCGAATGACCCTATCTCCCAAAAAGCCTGCAGGATCAATCCTGCAGGCTTTTTTATGCAGAATTCTCACGCGCACTAAAGACCTAATTATTTTCACTATTTAAAAATAATTAAATATTAGCAATCTATAGAAATTTTATGTTATAATTAACCATTTGCAAACTTTTTTTGACTTTAAGAAAATATTAAAATATTATAGTAAAAGAATAAGGGAGGTAGTAACATGTCATCAATGAATAAACAGAAAATTGTGGATAGTGTCCCTCAAAAAGGTTTCTTTGGACATCCGAAGGGATTATTCACTTTATTCTTCACGGAATTTTGGGAGCGCTTTTCCTATTATGGAATGCGTGCCATCCTCGTATTCTACATGTACTATGAGGTTTCAAAAGGTGGACTGGGTCTAGATGAAAACACAGCATTAGCCATCATGTCCATTTATGGTTCACTCGTGTATATGTCGGGGGTCATCGGAGGCTGGTTGGCTGATAGGATATTCGGAACTTCGAAAGCCGTCTTCTACGGTGGAATATTCATCATGTTTGGTCACATCGCTTTATCATTTCCAGGGAGTTTATCTCTGTTCTTTGTTTCAATGGTATTGATTGTTATCGGAACAGGTTTATTAAAACCGAATGTTTCCACTGTTGTAGGTGAAATGTACAGTGAAAATGATACCCGCCGTGATGCGGCATTCAGTATTTTCTACATGGGTATCAACTTAGGTGCATTCATCGCTCCATTAATTGTCGGTAGTCTTATGGAATCGAAAGGTTTCCACTGGGGATTCGCAGCTGCCGCAATCGGTATGTTCTTAGGTCTTGTCGTATTCATGTTAACGAAGAAAAAGAATCTTGGCCTTGCGGGTACATATGTTCCAAACCCGCTTAACACCCGTGAAAAGAAGAAATACGGATTAATCGTAGGTGCGGTCGTCATCGCCCTTGCAATCATTCTAGGTATCACGATTCCTTCAGGTTTATTCACACTGGACGTATTCATCAATATCGTCGGGATCTTCGGAATCGTCGTTCCAACCATCTACTTTATTGTGATGTACTATAGTCCAAAAACAACGGCAACTGAACGTTCAAGAGTCATTGCGTATATTCCATTATTTATTTCAGCCGTGATGTTCTGGTCGATCCAGGAACAAGGGTCCACTATCCTTGCTGCATATGCAGACAAGCGTACACAGCTTGATTTCATGGGGATTTCGATTTCTCCTGCATGGTTCCAGTCACTGAATCCATTATTTATCATCCTGCTGGCTCCAGTATTTGCATGGATGTGGGTGAAATTGGGTGACCGTCAGCCATCCATCCCGAAGAAATTCTCATTCGGTCTATTGTTTGCCGGTTTATCTTTCTTAGTGATCCTGTTACCTGCACAAATGGGTGGAGAAGGTTCACTTGTTAATCCATTATGGCTTGTGCTAAGTTACTTCATCGTCGTTCTTGGTGAATTATGCTTATCACCGGTCGGTCTTTCAGCGACAACAAAGCTTGCTCCTGAAGCGTTCTCTGCTCAAACGATGAGTCTTTGGTTCCTGGCTTCTGCCGGTGCACAGGCTCTGAATGCACAGCTTGTCCGCTTCTATTCACCTGAAAATGAAACACTTTACTTTGGTTCAATCGGTGGAATGGCAATCGTTCTGGCCATTATCCTATTCCTCATCTCCCCTATGATCCAACGGGCGATGAAGGGTGTAAAATAATTGATTGATCCCCCTGAATTCTTTCAGGGGGATTTTTTCTATCAAAATCAAAAAAGAACCCCGTTTGAAACGGAGTTCGATTCTTTTTACCAGAATAGATTGCAGAAGCAGTTTCTATGTTTTCTTTTGCATCCACATTTTCTGCGATCGTCTTCGTCGCTTCTTCTGCCTCTGCATCCTCTGTCCCTGTCTTCTGCTCCTCTTACGTTGTCTCTCCCACCGCATCTTCTACGATCATCATTCTCACCAAACAAGTTGCATCTTCTTCTGTCCCCAAACAGGAACTTATCCCAGTCGCAACAGAATCGGTCGTCACGGCGATTATCACGACGATCATCATCCCGGCGCCCGCCGACACGGTCGTTACAATAATTGCATCCCATAAATTCTAACCTCCTTAGAAAGAATTTATCAGATAAAATAAAGTCTGATATACTCCATCCTATGAAGGACTGGACGATTTGGTATGGGCCAAGTAACCCCTAAACGGACCGGGATTTACTTATCTTGGACGTTTGTTTTATATTGCCACTGACCAAGCAGGAGCTGAACGACGTGAAGGAACATCGTTTCCCTTGTAACGAGTCCATTGGTGAATATCCCTACGGCCCCTTCTTTCTTCCTGATTCCCGTACGCTGGGTATACTCATCCATCAAGGGCCCGAGCTCCTTCCCAGCTTTCAACTCCCGGCTGATCTCGTTTGGCAGGGAGATCCTGGCACCACCGCCGATGATTTCGTTCCCCTGCCGGTCGACGAGTGCCCCCCAGTTACAGACGAACATTCCGTAGAGGGATTCTGACACGCCTCCTTCAAGGCCGATCCCAACATCACTGTCCGTGCTTTTGAGAACATTTTTGGCGCGGTTCAGTGCCCCTTCGATCGTCTCCTGATCGGACAGGGGCTGCTCACTTACATGGGAATCGGTTTTCAGGCACTGGAACTGGACCTCCTTGTATTGCTCCTCGAACGCCTTTTGTATCGCTTGCACCTTTGCTGGATTCGTTGTTCCGATTGCTATCTTTAACACATTCATACCTCATTTCTAAAAAGGTCTGATAAACGCCTTTTTTTCTCTCTATAAAAAAGCTGTCCCAACTCGTATATGAATGAGACAGCTCTTAGCTATTTTTCTAGTGGTGATCAACCATTGGATTTAATGGTCTCGATGGTCGAGCGGTCGCACTCTTTCACTAACTTGACGATCAGCTCTTTGGCAGCCGCATAATCATCTACATGGATCATGGACGCATGAGTATGGATATATCTTGAACAGATGCCCACGACAGCACTCGGTACGCCTTCATTTGACATATGAACTCTTCCGGCGTCTGTACCGCCTTGTGAGACAAAATACTGATACGGAATGTCGTTTGACTCTGCTGTATCCAATACAAATTCCCTGATTCCCCTGTGCGTCACCATGGATCGGTCGAGGATGCGGAGGAGTGCCCCTTTTCCAAGTTGACCAAATTCATTCTTATCCCCTGACATATCATTTGCAGGACTCGCATCGAGTGCAAAGAAAATATCCGGATTGATCATATTGGCTGCCGTCTGGGCACCGCGCAGTCCGACTTCCTCCTGAACCGTAGCACCGGAGTAAAGGGTGTTGGGCAGGTTTACGCCCTGAAGCTCTTTTAATAATTCAATGGATAATCCGCATCCGTAACGGTTATCCCAGGCTTTGGCCAGGATCTTCTTCTCATTGGCCATCGGGGTGAACGGACAGATCGGCACAATCTGCTGACCTGGTTTGATTCCGATTTCACGTGCATTTTCCCGATCATCCGCACCGATATCGATGAGCATATTCTTGATGTCCATCGGCTTGCGGCGCTGTTCTTCACCTAGCAGGTGAGGAGGTATACTTCCAATCACACCTGTCACCGGCCCGTTATCCGTCATGATTTGGACCCGCTGAGCGAGCAGTACCTGGCTCCACCAGCCACCGAGGGTTTGAAAACGGATCATTCCATTGTCTGTGATCGATGTAACCATGAAGCCCACTTCATCCATGTGGCCGGCAACCATGACAACGGGATCCTGATCGCTGCCTTTTCTCACACCGAATACTCCGCCCAATCGATCTTGCACGATTTCATCGGAATACCGTGATAAATGCTCTTTCATAAATGCCCGGACCGCATGCTCATTACCGGGAGCTCCCTGTAATTCAGTCAATGTCTTAAATAGCTCTAACGTATCTTGTTTCATGTCTTATGCCCCTTTTATATAAAATCTGCAGTATGTATAATCTTATTTTACAGAACTTTCGCACCTCTTACCACCTATTGAGAATAAAAGCAGTTCTCTTTTTTCTGTTTTCTTTGATAGAATGTACCTAAGGATGACAAATTATCGATCATTGCCGGCAAGGCTAGCAGGGACTAAGATGGACGGTCCGAGGCTTCCGGCACGTGAAATTAGCCTGTGGAGGGAACAAAGGATGAATTGGAAATCTTTCGTATTTGGACTGGGAATCGGAGCAGCGGGCGGATATCTGCTTAAAGAAAAGCTTGATGATTCCCGCCTTATTTCTGCTGAAAAAGTATTAAAAGACGTCAAACTTTCATTCAAAAAAGAAGGCAGCATCGATGGTTCATGGATCGGGATGAAGCCTGAAGACTATCAGAAGCACCACGTCAGCACCAAGGTGTATAAAGGCGGTATATCAAGACGGAAAGACGGCGAACTCGAGCAGTATGAGTTCGTAGCCGACGCTTATACCGGTACGGTGGTGGATGTATACCCTTTAACGTAAAAAAATGGGATGATCCCGATTCACCCTGGGATCATCCTTTTCTTATTTTTCCCTCATTACCTTATCAATGATTTCCCCGTCTCTATTCCACTTGATGCCTCTATATACCGCATCATGATAGAAAAGGAACCAGTACTCTTCTTCAATCGCTTTCCCAATCCATTTTTCTTTTGCCCCGATGGACGTCATCGGATAGTCATCATAAGCGAGTACCCATAATGGATTCTTGTGTGCGTGAGTCGGCATGATATCTGCCATATGGATGAATGTCTCTCCACCGTGCTCCAAAAGGATGATCGAGTGGCCGTCACTGTGACCGCCGGTGTGAACCATCTTGATCCCCGGAAGGACCTCTATCTCATCCTTGAACGTTTCCACTTGGGATTGAATGCTTTCCCAATTTTCCTTCCAGTATGTATTGCGGGAGCGCACGTTGGGATTCCTCATCTCATCCCATTCCACCTGAGAGGTGTAGATGACGGCATTCGGGAAGACTGGAACCAATTCCTCTCCCTCAACCTTCGTCAACCCGCATGCATGGTCAAAATGCATGTGTGTCATCAAGACCACATCAATATCATTTGGCGTAAGGCCAAGGGATGCAAGGGATGCTTCAATATCCGATTCCTCATGCACACCGTAATTGCGCTTTTGTTTATCATTCAGCTTCCCTTTGCCGATACCCGATTCGATCAAGACATTTTTCCCTTTCCACTGAAAGAAAAGTGGATCGGTTCGCAATTCGATCTGATTGTATTCATTGACTTCATACTTTTTGGACCACAGCGGCTTTGGGACCACTCCAAACATGGCTCCCCCATCCATGTGAGTCACGCCGCCGTTCAACCAGTGTATCGTAAGATCTCCAACCTTCAACGTTTCCATCCTGACTCCTCCTTTGTTCATACTCCTTCATTTTATCAGAATACATGGACAACTTGTAGGCTGATGCCTCGGCAATCAAAAAACAGCCCTGTACATTCACAGGGCTGTCTTCCTCTTATGATCAATGTTGAAACTGGGCTTCGACGCGGTAGATTCTTTGCCCTTTGGCGGAGAATTTTTCTTCGTATTCGGTCATGATATTGCCTTCGAATTCACTGTTATGGAGATCCAGGCTTAAGAAGTTCAGATGCAGGCCATACCATGAGAAACTCTGTAATGAGTATTCGAACAGTCCCTGGTTATCTGTCTTGAAGTGGATTTCTCCTTTTTTAATCAGGATCTGTTCATACATGGACAAGAAGTCCTTATATGTCAGGCGGCGTTTTTCATGGCGGTTTTTCGGCCATGGATCAGAGAAGTTCAGATAGACCCTGTCCACTTCCCCTGCTTCGAAGTATTCCGTTAGATTCCTTGCATCGACATTCAACAGCTTGACGTTCGGAAGTTCCGCTTCGATCAGGCGATCAAGAGCTGTCACGATGACACTTTCATATAACTCGATTCCTATATAATTAACGTCCGGATTGGCCCTTGCCATTTCCGTGACGAATTGACCTTTTCCTGTCCCTACCTCGATATGGATCGGGTTATCGTTACCAAACTCTTTGTTCCATTGACCTTTTTTCTCCTGGGGTTCTGCCACAACATACTGTGGATGATCACTGATTTTCTCAGAAGCCCATGGTTTATGACGTAAACGCATGTAGACACCTCATTTTTTATTATCGAAAAAACCATACCATGACTCCCCGTCCTATGCAAGAGCCAAAAATGGAGTGGAGCGCCCGGGTGGAGGTCCGTCCCTCAAAAAAGGGCGCATAATTGAAAAAGGAATTCACACACTAGTAGTGAATTCCTTTTTGGGTCTGGTCATTTGAAGGGACCTTGGGATGTACGTGTTTCATTCAACCAAACGAAAAATGAAAGGGTGTACTCGATGCCTTTAAATTCACAGAATCAAATGCAGTTGTTATCAGATATATTAAGCAATCATTCGACGGATTGCTGCGGTTCGGTTTCGGAATGCGAGCAGGTTGAACGGCTGGTCAAGTCATTGATGGTCAATGCCGATATTCATGAAAACGTCAAACCCGTTTTGCAGGAAATTTATCAGTACAGTCAAAGCGGGATTTCCTCATCTGACTTAACGGACCATATTACGACGAATAAACAAAACCTGTCCCAATGGGTCACGGATATGAACAGCTACTCCTGATTCATATCACCTTGTGTAAATATTGTATCCAATGATTCATTTCGTGGAAGCGCGCTTTCCCTTTATGCCATTGGATGGATAGGATCGTCTGAGCCACAACATACCATTTCATGCGCAGCTTCAAGTTATCGGTAAGCTCCGCACCATATTGGGTCAGCCAGCTTTCCCACTGATCCTCAGGGATATACCAGTATAACAGCAAACCTACATCAAAGGCCGGATCTGCGATCATCGCTCCGTCCCAGTCGATTAAATACAACTGGTTGTAATCAGACAGCAGCCAGTTGTTATGGTTGACGTCTCCGTGACAGACCACATATTCATCCTGTTGTACTTCCATAAGCTCCTTTTGAAGAAATGAAAGCGCCTCTCTGATGACAGGCAATGATAGAAGATCGAACTCGAGTCCCGTCTCCACTTCCGTCAGCATATGCTCCGGTTGAAACGGTTCTTTACCAAGCCGCTCGAGCATGGTTGAAAGAGGTTTTGAGGAGTGGATCTTGTTCAACAGCCTCGCCACCCGTTCATCCTTCATCTCTTCGGGCTTTAACTCTCTCCCATTCAACCAGTGTTGTGCCGTGATGACGTCCCCGTTTTCCATTCGTTTTGTCCAAACAAGCTTGGGCACGATTCCTTCTGCTGATAATACAGCCACAAAAGGGGAAGAATTACGCTTCAGAAATAACCTCTGCTCCTGATACTGAGCAAAGAACGCTTCTCCCGTCGCACCGCCTGCGGGGACTATTTCCCAATCTTGGTCAAATAAGTGTTCCAATATATTCACCTTCTATTGGTCCTTTGTCATGTTTATATGTTCACGTTTATAGGTTCTTTTTTATCATGTTGGTGTCTTATTAAAAGAGTCTAATAAAATAAAAAAGACAGCTATTGGGCAATACAAATCAATAGCCATCTGTTTACGATTTTATCGTCATCTTGCGTTTTCGTCAAGCATTGGAATGAATGGTTACCTTACAAATACATAGGAAGACACCGGCCGGAGGGTGATGGAAGTCTCCTTCACATCATACAGACCGCTTACGCTTGCCTGATTGCCATCCGATAAACAGATCCATTGTTTTCCTTCTGCCAGGGAATACTCGCACGGTTTTGTATCCGAGTGAAAGACCATGAGGATCTCATCCCATGGACCATATGGATGGACATTCTGATAGGTGACATCCACGAGATTCGCCTTGCTGTGAGACACTTTTACATGCTCACGGATCAAATCACTTTTTTGAAAACGGAAGGCCCCATGACTTTTCCGTATCTGTATCAGGGATTTCACATACCGGACCACTTCATCGTACTCTTCTCTTCGGACCCAGTCCAGCTGATTGATTTCCACGGGTGAGTTATAGCTGTTCTCAATGCCCTTTTTCGTTCTGAAGAATTCCTGCCCTGCATGGAGAAACGGGATCCCCTGAGACAAGAGCACCATCGTAGTCGCTAATTTGTGCCTGGCCTTAAGGGTTTCTTCATCTTCATTCATGCACGCCTTCATTTTATCCCACAGCGTATGATTGTCATGGGACTCGACATAGTTCACGGATTGAACAGGTTCTTTAAAGAGTCCCCGTTCCCCGCTCTTCATCCCTATGCTGCCGGTGAGGACCAGCTCCACCTTCTGTTCGAGGTGTCCGTGACCAAGGGCAAAGCCTTTGTCATACAAATTAAATGTACTTCCCTTAATGGTGTCCCTGAACCAATCATTGAATTGTCCGATCCCCTGAAGATGATGGGCATTCCGAAGATTGGCTTTTTGGTGGGGAGGGAGTGGCGTATTCAGATCCCAGCCCTCTCCTATTACTATCGCCCCTGGCAACACTTTATCCACTTCTTCACGGATCACAGTCATCGTCTTAACGTCCAGGATCCCCATCAAATCAAAACGGAAACCGTCGACACCGTATTCTTTTATCCAATAAAGAATCGAGTCGACAATGAACTTCCTTGCCATGAGACGTTCTGATGCAAAGTCATTTCCTACCCCCGTCCCGTTTGACGGTAAGCCATTTTCATCATGCCGGAAAAAATAGCCGGGCACGAGTTTTTCAAAAGATGACTGTTCACGGATGAACACGTGGTTGTAGACCACGTCCTGAATGACCCTGATATTCTCATCGTGAAGGCTTTGGATCACAGCTTTTAATTCCCTGATCCGCTCATATGGATCTTCAGGCTTTAAGCTGTAACTCCCTTCAGGTGCATTGAAAAATAAGGGATTGTATCCCCAGTTATAGTTGGTGTCCGAAGGGTTATCCGTCACACCGTCGAAGTCGTTTACGGGAAGCAGCTCCACATGTGTGACGCCGAGCTCCTTCAAGTACTCGATCCCACTTGAAAATCCTTTCGGTGTCTTCGTTCCTTTTTCCGTAAAGGCGCTGTACTTCCCCCGAAACTTCATCCCGCTCTCTTTCTGGGCAGAGAAATCCCTGATATTCAATTCATATATCACGGCATCCGTCGGAGAGGCTAATGGAGCGAGGGGAGAAACCTTTTCCCGGGGATTGATGATACAGCCCCACTCGCTATTCAATGAGACTGCTTTCGCATAAGGGTCGATCAGCTCATCCCATACGAGATTGATGCACGGGAGGATTGAATACAAATAGCCTTCTATGTCGGTATCGACCCGGCATTCCCATACACCTTTTTCCGTTCTCGTATACGGGTATTGGATTTCTTCATCATCCGGGGACTTGAGCTTCAACCGAACCTCTGTCGCAGTCGGGGCCCATACCTTGAATACGGTGCATCCATCCTGATACGTAACACCAAGGTCATTTCCATCGTAATAATACCTTTGATCAAATTCTTCGGTCCGTATGACCGCCCCGATTTGAAGGTCCGTCTTTGTACCATGTTCGTCGACGATTTCATACGTGTCGCCTAAGATGATCTTTTCACTCTGAATGGTCGTCACATATTTCATGGCATCATGCAAGGGGATCTTCTCTTCAATATGAAGAGCGATCTTTTCATCATCCTTGATCAGGGTGAAGTGATTCGAATTCCCTTCATGATAATCGTATGGAAGGATCATGGTAATTACATTGAATGTATCTAAAAACGCATCATAATGCCTGCTAATGACTAACACTTCTGCCACCCACTTTTGTTTAACATTTTCCGACTCTCTGCCATCTTTTGAACTGTATTCGTTAAAATGACCGCTACCATATAGTATTCACTGCATTCCTATTTGCTCCGCTGTTCACGGTTTCATATCATGTCTATCTTGATTCTCTTAAGGTATATGCCTGCATAGTGTGAAGTAGTCAATCAACCTCTTTTTGAAAGGATATACCCTATACTGTTCTCCTCAAAACCGCCGGCTACTCATCTGACGCCGCTTCTTCCCACTGAAGCCTCTTGAAGGAAGTCGTTTGACAATACTCCATAATGGCCTGAGCCGCTTTCAGCTGGACACTCTTGATCGGTGAGGAGCTTGAACGCTGCTGCTGGAACCATTCATGGTGGATCCGTTTATCCAAGAACTGAATCCCGACTGGGGATTGAGGGTAATCTATGTAACCATTCCTGCTTATGACCGCTTGGTAAATGGGCAGTTCCACCCCGGCATAACGGATGATCTGATGGACGATTCTCTCCATCCTTTTCAAGCCGATAAGGGGATTTAACACCTTTTCTTCCCTATCCCCCCATTTTTTCACCCAGAACCGCTCTCCTGACCCGATGTAGGCTGTTCCCTCTTCAAACTCGAGAAAGGTCAAACACCATATGCCTGTAGGGGTGATCAGGACCGTTTCCAGTTCGACGGGTGCATTTTTAATTTTCAGAACGGGGTTGTACATGACAAAAATATTATCCGGGAAGCGTTGAAGAAGATACCGTAATCGTTCGTCATAATGGTAGCTGTTATCCACATAGGATTTCTCCGTGATCGTGGAACTCGCCCATCTCAGCTGAAAATCAAATACAAGGTTCAAGAAGGACGCCTTCAATTCCTCTTCAGAGTGGATACCCTGACCTGCATCCATGTCCAATTGAAGGTCTTCATCACTCGGCTCTGGTATCGGTTCTTCTTCATCTTCATCCTCTTTCTTCTTAAAAAGGGAAAAGAGCTTGTCTTTCATGGAGTTCTTCTCTTCATCAGCCAATTCCTGTACTGGCGATGGCTTTGGCAGATCTCCATTCTCCCAATGTTGTTTCATTTTTTCCCATTGCTGCTTTTTTAATCGGACAAATTGGGAAGGATATCTATATAAATCCGTTTCGTATCGTGAAACGTAATCTTGAAGTTTAATCAGCTGTGCCATAGGAATCGGTCCTTTCGTGTCGGTCAATTTGCCTGTAAAGGTATGGTGTGGATGGCTTCATACTTAGGCAGCCGGTCCGTGTGGGTTTGATATAATACCACTTCTGTTGCTGTAAACGTATGAGGTTGAAGAGGCTGGAATCCATTCAGCCACTCCCGGGTAAAGGGATATAACTCATTCCATTTCCGCCCCACTGTGATATGCGGTGAAAATGGTCTCTGATCCAATTGAAAGCCCGCTTCTTCACATGAACCATACACAAGGTCCCTGAGACGGTGCAGCATGTCGGAAGGCTCGACCCCCATCCACAGGATCCTCGGGGAATCACTTTTTCCGAACGTACCAAACCTGCTCAAGGTCAATGGAAAAGAAGGATGTGTCAACCTCCCCACTTTATCCATGACAGGCGTGAGTTCATCCGCACTCCCTAAAAAGGCCAGAGTCAGGTGATAATCCTCCGGGTGGACCCATTTCTTGAACGAGCCTTCAATCCTCATCGGCTCCATACACCCATTCAAATACAGCTTCGTTTCCTCAGGCAGGGAAAGCGCAAAGAAATAGTGGGGGTTCAACATATCACCCGTCCTTTCTGTTATTACTTTCATTTTAGCAAAATGTGTCATGAGAGAGAATGACTAGAAGGAAATGCAACAAAAATGAAATACAAAGCTAATTTATTTGATAAGATTTGTCTGAATTAGTACGATAGAAGAAGAATGTTTTCTGAAAGGAAGATGAATATGAAAGTTGTACAAAATATCGCAGATTTGATCGGGGACACCCCCCTTGTAAAATTAAATCGGTTAAACCCTTCTGACGGTGCGGATGTATATGTGAAATTGGAATTCTATAATCCGAGTAAGAGCGTCAAGGACAGAGCCGCCTATCAAATGATCGTGGAAGCGGAAAAAGAAGGCTTCCTGAAAGAAGGTTCGACCATCATTGAGCCTACGAGTGGAAACACGGGGATCGGCCTTGCCATGAATGCAGCAGCACGAGGGTACCGTGCAATCCTTGTCATGCCGGATACGATGACTCAAGAGCGCATCAACCTCCTGAAGGCCTATGGAGCTGAAGTGGTATTGACACCAGGTGACGATAAAATGCCCGGTGCCATCGAAAAAGCGAAAGAACTGACAGAGCAGATCCCTAACAGCTTCATGCCCATGCAGTTTGAAAACGATGCGAATCCGGATGCCCACCGGAAAACAACGGCCCTTGAAATCGTTGAAGCGATGAAGGAAATCGGCAAGCCCCTATCGGCATTCGTCGCTACAGCGGGTACAGGGGGTACGATCACCGGAACAGGTGAGGTGCTTAAAGAGCATTATCCCGATCTTGCTGTCCATGTAGTGGAGCCGGCGGGATCACCGGTCCTATCCGGAGGAAAACCAGGCAAGCATAAATTGGTCGGTACAAGTCCAGGCTTCGTTCCCGAAATCCTGAATACGGATGTGTATGATGAAATTCATAAAATCGAAGACGAACAGGCGTATGACATCGCCCGTCGAATGGCAAGCGAAGAAGGGATCTTGGTCGGACCATCATCAGGGGCCGCCTGTTACGCTGCAATCGAAGTTGCGAAGAAATTATCTCCTGAAGATGTGGTCGTATGCATCGCCTGCGATACGGGAGAACGCTATCTATCAAGTGACTTATTCAGATTTTAATAAAACGACAAGAGGCTGCCCCAGGGGCAGCCTCTTTCTTATGTTCATTTAACATTATGATAATGTGAGATGAATTGTTCTGGAGAAGATTTGACGACGAACGTCCAGACCCCTTCGATGGTGTGAAGATATAAAAACGTATAGTAAGCGGAAAGGGGCTTACTTGTCATATCCATCACATCACTGATGGTGAAGCTTTTCGTAGGAGTGACGATTCGATCACTGTACAAATAAAGATGCTCCTCCGTCTCTACCGTGAATTGCTGGTTGTCTTCTATTCTTCGTTCGGTCTTCATAAATGGTTGTGAACAAATCAACATGTATTGCCTCCAAAACTGGTTTAACGGGCTTCCATTCCTTTTCTATCATTGAACAGCGCCTGAAGCCTTTTCGTGACAGTACCCGGTGTGCCTTCTCCGATTTCCTGTCCATCGATTTCGACCACAGGCATCACTTCTGAAGTGGTACTGGCAATGAATACTTCATCCGCTGCCATCAACTCAGAAACGGAAAACGTCTCTTCATTAAAAGAGATCCCATTTTTTCTACATAGATCTTCAATGACTCTTCTCGTGATTCCATTCAGGATCAGGTTTGTTACGGGATGCGTATAAATGACCCCGTTTTTCACCATAAAGGCATTGGAAGACGAGCCTTCGGTTACCGTGTCGCCGCGATGCATGATCGCTTCGAAGTGCCCACTTGATGCCGCCTCCTGTTTTGCCAGAAGGTTTCCAAGCAGATTAAGGCTCTTTATGTCACAGCGCAGCCATCTGATATCTTCCACGAGCTTGGCTGTTACCCCTTGTTGCATCTGGTGAGCCGGAACAGGGAAGTCCTTTGTATACGCAACGACACTTCCCACTACATCTTCTGAAGGAAAATGATGCTGACGTGCCGATACACCACGTGTCACCTGTAAATATACGATTCCGTCCCTGACGCCATTGAGGTCAATCAAATGAAGGAGCTTTGATGTGAAATCCGCTTCTTCATACGGGATGGAAAGCTTCATTTTTTCAGCGCTTTGATACAGTCTTTCCATATGCTCCTTCATGGTGAATGTGTTTCCGTCGTACACCCGGATCACTTCATAAATGCCGTCCCCGAATTGATAACCACGGTCCTCGATATCGACCTTCGCCTTGTCACGATCGATCAGTTCCCCGTTTACGAATACTGTGTTCATCCTACCCTCTCCCCTTTTCTCTCTTATGATTCACATGCTAATTCATAAATCGCCTGGGCGTAAATGGCCGTCGCTTTAAGGAGATCCTCGATATACATATATTCATCCTTTTGATGGGCAATATCTTCACGGCCAGGGAATAATGCTCCAAAGGCTACGCCGGCTTCGAGGCTTCTCGCATATGTCCCACCACCGATACTCAGTAACTCTCCTCTTTCACCCGTTTGATCTTCATATACTTTTTTCAGGGTCTGTACGAGTTCATCATCCTTGGAAACATGATGAGGCTTGCTGTCTGTGAAATTCTCGATGGAATATCCCTCAATGTTCTCGATGATGCTCTTCCCTTTATCCATATCAAACGTCACCGGATAACGCATGTTCAACCCTAATCGTCCGCCTTCAGCTTCCGAATAACGTAGCTTCCCGACGTTGATGGTCAGATCCCCCGTAATGTCGTCCGTATAGCTGACACCGAGCTGGATCCCCCTTGAATCCTTGAAGAAATGCTTAACCGTGAATTCAAAGAACTGTTTTCCTTGAGAGGAAAGTGGCAGTCCAGATAAGAAAGCGGCTAAATAAAGCCCTGCATTTTTCCCATTGTCCGGCTCCATACCATGTGAAGACACGCCTTCCACCTGGAACACGAGCTCTCCATTTTCGATATAATAGCTTCCTTTGACCCCTTCATCCTTCGTGAAGATTTCAAAGTTCTGTACCCATTTCGTATGATCCTCATCGACAACCAGGATGGCCTTTGCAAAGTCTGGTACCATATTGTACCGGCGTCCGGACTCGAAGGAAAGGACTTTGATCCCTGATTCAGTCACCTGCTCAGGCTTCACCTGGACCAGATCATAGTCCGCGATTCCTTTTTCAGCATGGATGATCGGGAAATCCGCATCAGGAGCAAATCCCATCGTCGGCATTTCCTCATTCTTGAAATAGTGCTCTACGCATCTCCAATCGCTTTCTTCATCCGTACCGATGATCATGCGGATCCTCTTATTGAAGGCTGGATCCAGATCCTTGACGATTTTCATGGCATAATAAGCGGCCATGGTCGGTCCCTTGTCATCGATCGCTCCACGGGCAAAGATCTTCCCGTCCTTGATCTCACCGCCATAAGGATCGACGCTCCATCCGTCCCCTTCAGGAACGACATCCACGTGACAAAGAATGCCCAGAAGATCCTTCCCTTCACCGAATTCCAAATGCCCGGCAAGGTGATCGACATTTTTAGGAGTGAATCCGTCTTTTTCACCCAGCGTCAACAGGTAAGACAGAGCTTCCTTCACACCTTTTCCAAGGGGCGCTTCTTCTGTTCCACCCTCTTCATCCAACACACTTTTAATCTGAAGGAATTTCTGCAAGTCCTTAAGCAAATCATCTTTCCGCTTCTCCACTTCATTCGTCCAATTAATACTCAACCCTACCACCTGCTTTATATGTATTGTCTTCCCCTCCCATTTTATACTGTTTGACGGGGAAATCCAAACGGGGAGGGCCACTCGTTACCGGAGGAAATAACCCACTCCCATCTCAATTCATAATCTAAATACATATTTTTAGCATTTTCTTCATATTCTAGGAATACACCCAACAAGTTACTAGGTAAATTGTTTGTAAATTTGGACAATATTCTAGAAATTTTGTCGGATTAGGAGTACAATGTAATTGTCTGACATCTTATGAGTAAACTCTATTTGTAGAAAAGGGGTTGTCTAAAGCGCATAGTACATATGGTAGCACGTGAGGTGCACACATGACGCATGTAGTCTTTGCCTTTTTGGAAAAATGATGAGGGAGTGGTTTTTTGAAACCTTCAACCAATCGTATGCTCACTAGAATCAAAGCTGTATACATGTACATCAAACAGAAGGGTACTGTAACAACTCAAGATCTTGTAGACGAATTTGGCATTACTCCTCGCACCATACAAAGAGATCTCAACGTGTTAGCCTATAACGACCTTGTCCAAAGCCCGAGCCGTGGTCAGTGGACGACTACAGAGAAAAAAGTGAAGTTGACGTCGTAAACGAAAAGCGTAGGCGGCTTGCTCAGGCCCGACAAGCATAAGACGGGGAACCCGGAAAGGCGCTCTTTGCCTTTTTGGGTTGCTTGGCTTATGACCTCGAGGGACTAGCCGCCGGAGCTGGACATATCGAAAAGCGGACTGAAATAACAAAAAAACGGGACAGCACCTTTAGCGAAGGGTGCTGTCCCGTTTTTTTATTGTGGTTTATATTCTTTCAGAAGGGTTACTTCCTCTTCCGTCAGTTCACGGTACTCACCAAGCTCCAGGTCTTCATCAAGCTCAAGGGGTCCCATGGTCAAACGCTTCAGATAGACCACGCGCTTTCCGACACTTTCAAACATCCTTTTCACCTGATGGAATTTACCTTCCGTAATCGTCAATTCGATATCGGAAGTCAGACCGGATTTTAAGATCGTTAAATCCCCAGGCTTCGTTTCATATCCATCATCCAATGTGACACCATTTTTGAACGCTTCCACATCGGCTTCTGTCACTTCTCCCTCGATTACGGCAAAATACGTCTTCGGCACATGGCGCTTCGGTGAAAGAAGCTGGTGGGATAATTGACCGTCGTTCGTGATCAGAAGGAAGCCTTCCGTATCCTTATCAAGTCTTCCCACTGGAAACGGATTGAAGATTTGATCTTCCAGCTGAAGTAAATCAATGACCGTTTCATCCTGTCCGTCTTCAGTGGCGGAAATGACTCCAGGTGGCTTATTCATCAGCAGGTAGATGAATTCCTTATACTCGACCTGTTCACCGTACAGCATGACGGTATCCTTTTCCGTATTAATATGGACCTTTCCATCCTTGATGACTTCCCCATTCACCTGAAGGCCGCCATCCTTCAATAGTTTCTTTACTTCCTTCCGGCTGCCGTAGCCCATATTCGCAAGCATTTTATCTATTCTCAAGTCAATCACACTCCATTCATTATTTTTAAGGTCGTACTCCAACGGGCATGCGCCCTTCCTTCTATTATTCTTAACACAGGCTGCTGAAGGTAAGCAGCTTTACTCAAAATAAAAAAGGGATGATCACGCATCATCCCTTTTTCTTTTACCCGATTCGCAGCTTACTGCGGATTTTCGAAATCTTGTCACCGAACAATTTGTCCGCGAGTTTACTTCTCAAGCTCAGGTAGAAGTAAACGAGGGCTCCGACTCCGCCGCAGATGGCTACAAGGATGATCGATTGGAATCCTGTCTCCGGACTAAGGAATTTTACCAGGACACCATACAGTACCAATACGACCCCGGCCATGGCGGCATTCAATGCGCCGATGAACATGGTCCTTCTCAAAATCAACCTGAATTGATATCGTGCATACTTTTTGATCACATAGAGATTGATCAGTATCGCTACTGCGTATCCAATCGTTGTCGCAAGCACGGCACCCTGTGTTTCAAACAGGCGAATGAGCGGGATATTCAGGACAAGCTTCAGAAGCAGGCCGACAAGCAGGCTGAAAATCGTGAACTTCTGCTCATCGATCCCTTGAAGAATCGCTGCTGTCACCGCAAATAGTGCAAACAGGATCGCTACAGGTGCATATGATCGTAAAATCGAGGTTCCGAGTGGGTCACTGTGATAGAACAACGTATACATCGGTTCAGCCAAAAGGGCCAGTCCGAGTGCTGCCGGCACGGTCAGAAACAACAGAATCTGAAAGGTCTGGTCAATGTTCCTGCGCATCGTCTTCCGGTCACCGCTCGTATACGATGTTGTAATCAGCGGAATCAGCGTCATGGAAAAAGCTGTCGCCAATGACACCGGAATGATCACGAGCTTATGCGTGTAGAAGTTCAATACGGCAAAAGCGTGATCCGAGACTTTCGCGTTCCCGATATCAGCCATGGCGGTATTGAACGTGATCTGATCCACCAGTTGAAACAATGGATTGGCGAGACCCACAAAAATGAAGGGTATCGAATAGGCAATGATTTCTTTGTACATCGCTTTCAACGAAATCTCTTCGTTCCCCCGGTCCTCTTCAAGGAGTTCATCCAAGTGAGGTTTCCGCTTGAACCAATACCAGATCAATGCTCCAAGACTCGCAAGTCCACCTACGAAAGCGGCGAATGTCGCAACGGAAATGGCCGTGGTCACGGTCCCATCCAGAATGTTCAATACGACATAAATCCCGCCAAGGAGGAAGGTGATCCGGACGATCTGTTCAATCACCTGGGAAACCGCTGTCGGCCCCATGGATTGATGCCCCTGGAAGAATCCGCGGATCAAACTCATGAACGGAATGATGATCAGGGCAAAGCTGACGGCCCGGATGACAGTGGTCACCTGAGCAACGGAAATGACCTGCTCATCGCTTTTGATCGTCATTTCTGCGAAGATCGGTGCGAATGCATACATGATGAGGAATGATACAATCCCAGTCAACGTCATGAGCACGAGCCCGGATTTAAATAATTTCCTCCCTACGGCATATTCCCCGATGGCATTATATTTTGAAACGAATTTTGAAACGGCCAGTGGCACACCTGCAGTCGCTACTGTCAGAAAGATCGTATAAGGTACATATCCATATTGATAAAGGGATGCCCCTTCTTCATGACCTTTTAACAAATCATCAAACGGTATAACATAAAAAAGACCCAAAAACTTCGAAATAAAGGTCCCTAACGTTAAGATAAACGTTCCTCTTATTAATTTAGATGACATAGTATCCCTCTCTATATATCTTGTTGCCCGTTACACAAACAAAATAATTTCGAACTCAAAAATTTTCACACTATCAGTAGTTTACTACTGTACGAATCGAATGACAATTTTTTTCGAATGTTGTATTTAAAACACATCCCATTTAAAATAAGGTGAAACTTCTTTTCGAGAAGCGAATATTAAAAGTTGGTGGAAAAAATGGTAAAAACATACGATGTCATCATCATAGGCGGAGGACCATCGGGCTTGATGGCCAGTATCGCAGCCGGGGAAAATGGCGCGAAAGTTCTCCTTGTAGATAAAGGTACAAAGCTTGGTAGAAAGCTTGCGATTTCAGGGGGCGGCCGCTGCAATGTGACCAACCGGCTCCCCGTAGAGGAAATCATCAAGCATATCCCCGGGAACGGGCGTTTTCTATACAGCGCATTTTCTGAGTTTAATAATGAAGATATCATTTCCTTCTTTGAAAACTTGGGGATTCAGTTAAAAGAAGAAGATCACGGACGGATGTTCCCTGTATCGAACAGGGCCATGGATGTCGTCGAAGCTTTGCTCGGGCGCATGAAGGAATTGAAGGTCGACACCCGGACAAGTACCAGTGTCGAAGAGGTTCTGTACGAAAACGGCAAAACGGTGGGCATCCTCTTGAAAGACGGGGAAACCATAGCCGCAAACGCTGTCGTGATCGCTGTCGGCGGAAAGTCCGTCCCTCACACCGGATCAACAGGTGACGGATATCCATGGGCGACGAAAGCCGGCCATACGATCACGGACCTGTTTCCGACAGAGGTTCCCCTAACGTCGGACGAGCCATTTGTGAAAAAGAAAGAGCTTCAGGGCCTTTCTTTGCGCAGCGTCGATTTAAGCGTGCTGAATCCGAAAGGGAAAAAGATCGTCACGCATAAGATGGACATGATCTTCACACACCTCGGCATTTCCGGCCCGGCTGTTCTCCGCTGCAGCCAGTACGTCGTCAAGGCCATGAAGAAATGGAACCTGACACATGTGGCCATGCAGATCGACTCCATGCCCGATCAAAATGAAGAGCAGCTATTCCAATCCCTGCATAAGCAGGTGAAGGAAGATGGAAAGAAAGCGGCGAAAAATATTTTTAAAGGCCTGGTTCCTGAGCGGTACCTGCTATTTCTACTTGACCGTGCAGAAATCGATCATGACGAAAAAGGGGATCACATCTCCTCAGAAAAGATCCGTCATTTTGCCAAGCTCTTAAAGCAGTTCACCTTCAAAGTTAACGGCACACTATCCATCGATAAAGCCTTTGTAACCGGAGGCGGGGTGTCCATCAAAGAAATCGAACCGAAAACGATGGCTTCGAAAAAGATGGAGGGCCTCTTCTTCTGCGGGGAAGTGCTTGATATCCATGGATACACAGGCGGTTACAATATCACCTCTGCCTTAGTGACCGGCCGGCTTGCCGGGTTGAATGCAGCAAAGGTTTAATAGTCAAAAAGAAAGGTTGATCCTCATATCCTGAGCGATCAACCTTTTTATTTTCTATACACGACCATGGCAGAGAAACAATAGATCTGGTCCTCCTCTTCCTCCGACATCGCAGCCACATGATATTTAATATCCACAATCTTCTTATCATCCATTTTACTGAGAAAATGGTTCATATCTTTCTCTAAATCTTTTTCATGCTCGTAATCGAAGACCTTCACCTGAATCATGGAATCCCCTCCCGGATTGTTTTGGTATTAGTATTGTCAGAATAGTTTATTTTCAAACAACAAAAAAAGCACACCCCTAAAAAAGGATGTGCCCCCAACTAAAAACACCATTATTTCTTCGCAGCCGTATCCCCGGTCCAGTTCATCATGCCGCCTTCCATGTTCACCACTTTATACCCTTGCTCCTGCATATAGTGGGCAACATTTCCGCTGCGGTTTCCGGAACGGCAGATAAAGATATACTCCTTATCCTTATCGAATTGATCAAGTGACTCAGGGATTTCCCCCATCTTGATATGCTTCGCTCCCGGAATCATGCCCTCTTCCACTTCTTCATCCTCACGAACATCTACTAGTAACAGTTCTTCACCATTCTTCAACTTCTTCTCCAGCTCATCCGTTGTAATCGTCTTAATTGTATCCATGCTTATCATCTTCCTTTCACCATTCAATCATTATTCAACACGATTATACCAAAGCCTGTCCCACAAACAAAAACATCAGACTTAAAAAGAGGGACGGACCTCATCGAAATGCCGATTTAAAGCGATTCCCGCTTAAAATCAGGCCCATTTCGAGGTCCGTCCCTCACCATTATCAGTTGGCTACGATGTTGACTAGTTTGCCTGGTACGGCGATGACTTTGCGGATGGTTTTGCCTTCGATTTGTGTTTTGATTTCATCGTTGTCCATCGCTGTTTTTTCCAGGTCATCTTTGGTCATGTCACGTGGGATCATGACTTTGGCTTTCACTTTTCCGTTCACTTGAAGGACGATTTCGACTTCGTTGTCGACAAGCTTCGATTCATCGAATGTCGGCCATGCTTCGTAGGAAATCGTTCCTTCATGACCAAGCTTGCTCCAAAGCTCCTCTGTCATATGAGGGGCGATCGGTGACAGAAGCTTGATGAAACCTTCTACATAGCTCTTCGGAATTGTATCCGCCTTGTATGCATCATTGATGAATACCATCAGTTGGGAAATCCCTGTATTGAAACGAAGACCTTCGTAGTCCTCCGTCACTTTCTTAACGGTTTGGTTATACGTTTTATCAAGGTCACTATTCGGTGCATCCTTCACTTTAGAGGATAGTGAACCATCCTCCTCGACAAGCAGGCGCCATACACGGTCAAGGAAGCGGCGCGCTCCGTCCAATCCGTTCGTGCTCCAGGCAATCGATGCTTCCAGTGGTCCCATGAACATTTCATATAGTCGAAGGGTATCGGCTCCGTGAGATTCAACAACCTCATCGGGATTCACGACGTTCCCTTTTGATTTACTCATTTTTTCATTATTTTCCCCAAGGATCATTCCTTGGTTGAATAGCTTCTGGAACGGCTCTTTCGTTGGAACTACGCCAATATCATAAAGGAATTTATGCCAGAAACGTGCGTACAGCAAGTGAAGGACCGCATGCTCGGCTCCTCCGATATACGTATCCACCGGCAGCCATTCCTGCATTTTCTTCGCATCGGCAAGGGCATCTTCGTTATGTGGATCGATATAACGGATGTAGTACCAGCAGCTTCCTGCCCACTGCGGCATCGTATTTGTTTCACGACGTCCTTTTTTGCCTGTTTCAGGGTCCTCGACGTTCACCCATTCACTGATGTTCGCAAGTGGAGATTCACCTGTTCCGGACGGTTTGATTTCAGTCGTCTTCGGAAGGACAAGCGGCAGCTCACTTTCAGGAACGGTCGTTGTCGTTCCGTCTTCCCAGTGGATGACTGGAATCGGCTCACCCCAGTAACGCTGGCGGCTGAATAACCAGTCGCGTAGACGGTACGTGATTTTCTTCGTTCCGATGTTCTTCTCCTCTAACCAGGAAATGGCTTTGGCAATTGCTTCTTCCTTTCCAAGTCCATCAAGGAAACCGGAATTCACATGATCTCCGTCACCTGTGTACGCTTCTTTTTCAACGTTTCCACCAGCGACGACTTCCACGATTGGAAGATCGAATTCTTTCGCAAACTCATAATCCCGTTCATCATGGGCTGGAACAGCCATGATCGCGCCGGAACCATAGCTCATCAGAACGTAATCGGCGATCCAGATCGGCATTTTCTCACCGTTAGCCGGATTGATGGCATAAGCCCCCGTAAATACACCCGTTTTTTCTTTTGCAAGATCTGTCCGTTCCAGGTCACTCTTTGACTTGATTTTGTCGATGTACTCATCCACTTTCGAGCGCTGTTCGTCCGTCGTGATTTCTGCTACAAACGGATGCTCAGGAGCAAGAACCGCATAGGTGGCACCAAAGATCGTATCGGGACGGGTCGTGAACACATCGAATGATTTATCATGACCATCGATGGCAAAATTCACTTCTGCCCCTTCAGAGCGTCCGATCCAGTTACGTTGCATATCTTTAATGCTTTCCGGCCAGTCAACCTCTTCAAGGTCTTCAACAAGACGATCGGCATATGCCGTGATCTTCAGCATCCACTGCTTCATCGGACGGCGCTCGACAGGATGACCACCGCGTTCGCTCTTCCCGTCGATGACTTCTTCATTGGCAAGGACCGTTCCAAGTGCCGGACACCAGTTCACGGCAACCTCATCCACATAAGCAAGGCCTTTTTCATAAAGCTTGGTGAAGATCCATTGCGTCCACTTGTAGTAGCCGGGATCAGTCGTATTGACTTCACGGTCCCAGTCATATGAGAAACCAAGTGATTTAATTTGTCGGCGGAACGTATCGATATTTTTTTGAGTGAACTCTGCCGGATCATTCCCTGTATCAAGGGCATATTGCTCAGCCGGTAAACCGAATGCATCCCAGCCCATCGGATGAAGGACATTGTACCCCTGCATACGCTTCATGCGGGAAAGAATGTCCGTTGCCGTAAACCCTTCCGGATGTCCTACGTGAAGGCCTGCACCTGATGGATACGGGAACATATCCAGTGCATAGAAATTGGATTTCCCTTCGTCTTCCGTTGCCTTGAACGTTTTATTTTCTTCCCAATACTGTTGCCATTTCGTCTCAACACTTTTATGATTAAAACTCATATTGAGATCCTCCTTTAATTTTCATGTTCTTTAAAAAAATAAAAAAACCCTCATCCCAAATAAATATTTGGGACGAGAGTTTGTATGTACATTCTCCCGCGGTACCACCCACATTAGTGTACGCGCACTCAGCTTCATTCATCCTTAACGCGGAAAACGGCAAGTCTTACTGTTACTTCACACTTGCAACTCAGCAGGCGAGTTCATGATGCTTCTGGTTGACTTTCACCACCCGTCAACTCTCTAAGACAGAAAACCGTCACTACTACTCCTGATCAACGTTTCAATATAAGTAAACACTATATGTATTCACTATTTTAGTGAAAAATATACAGAAGCGCAAGCCTATTATTAGTTTGGAGGGGATATTTTAGTCATTTGTTTGAGAGTAGGTTCGCAAATCTGGCCGTACTCGTCTGTTATCAGGCTATTATTGAGAAGAATCCATTTATTTCGATGGAAGGGGAACGGTCACGGGAGACGAGTCCGACCCTTTCAGTGCAAATTGGGACCAAGCTCCAGACGAATCGAGCCGTTTCTGCTGAAAATCCAGCCGATACTGAGAAAAATCCAGCCGTTTCGACCTTGAATCCAGCCGAAATGGAAGATAATCCGGCCGTTTTGATGAAGAATACAGCCGTTTTACATTTTCATCCAACTCAACATCCACTTTCGCCACACCCCGAAAAAAAAAGAAACGGCCCCCTAAAGAACCGTCTCTCCTCCATCATTCTATTGAACCGTATACCCGCCGTCCAGTACGACTGCCTGCCCGGTGACCCCTTTTGCGGCATCACTGCACAGGAACATCGTATAGTCGGCAATTTCTTTTACGTCCAGGAGCCTTTTCTGAGGCACCAAAGGATAGATGACTTCTTCAATCACTCTCTCGAAAGGGACGTTGCGCGTCTTTGCGAGATCTGCCAGTTGATTCCGGACCAAGGGCGTATCCACGTAGCCCGGACAAACCGCATTCACCGTGATCCCGTGCTCTGCCGTTTCCAGTGCCGCGACTTTCGTCAAACCGATGACTCCGTGTTTCGCAGAATTATAGGCGGCTTTGCCTGAAAAACCGACCAATCCGTTGATGGACGCCATGTTGATGATCCGTCCCGACCCTTGCTTCTTCATGTGGGGAAGAGCATGCTTGATCGCAATAAACGGGGCCGTCAGCATGACTTTTAACAGCAGCTCGAACTTTTCAGTGGGGAACTCTTCGATATGTGACACATGCTGAAGCCCTGCATTGTTGATCAGGACATCGAGCCGCCCGAAATGCTCCACTGTTTTTTCAATCGCTTCTTTTAATTCTGATTCCGATGTTACGTCACAGCCCAATCCGAGAACCTCATATCCTTCTGTTTTAAGAGATTCTGAAGCTTCCCCCACAGCATCTTCCTTCAAATCCGTGAGGACGACTTTCGCTCCTCCAGCGGCGAATTCCCTGCCGATTTGGTAGCCGATCCCCTGGGCTGCCCCTGTTATGAATACCACTTTATTTTCTACCATTTTCTTAAATCCCCACTCCCAAGCTGAATAATACAATCGCAAGTGCCAAACCGATAAGAGGGACGATGACCGTCAATGCCCCTACAGCGCCATACGCTTCTCCATGTGATTCATTACAGATCGAGCGGATCGTCGTCACGACATAACCATTATGCGGCAGTGAGTCCAGTGCTCCTGAAGATATCGCCACTACCCGGTGAAGGGCTTCTGGGTTCACACCCATATCGACGTAGTGCGGTGCAAGGATCGGCAGGGCAATCGCCTGACCTCCCGAAGCCGAACCTGTCATACCGGCGATGACACTGACGGCGATGGCTCCTCCGATCAATGGTGACCCGGGAATATTCGTCATGACCTCGACTGCTGTAGTAAAAGCAGGAACCGCTTTGGCCACCCCGCCGAAACCGACTACGGCCGCCGTGTTCCCGATGGCGATCAGCGCTCCGACCGTCCCCTCGGAAACCGCTCCCCAGAAGCCTTTGAAATACTTACGATTCAATACATAAGCGGAAATGACCCCTCCGAGCAAGGCAATGATCAGAGCCGATTGTTTTAAAGAATCGTGGAATGAAAAAGCCAGGATGAGGACGACCAATAATGGGATCAATCCCATGAACGGGTTTGGTAACGGTCTTCCTTCATCAATGACCGGATCTTCTTCACGGGCGTGGAATTTCTCTCCTTTTCTCACAGCCTTCGTGATCATGCGCTTTAACCACCAGTATCCAAACACCGCCATGAATACGGCAACGATCAAGCTGACTTCCCAGCCTGCATAAGGCGTTGTGTTTAAATATTCGATGGGAATCCAGTTCTGGATCTCCGGTGAACCGGCTGAGGTCATCGTAAACGTGACCGACCCGAACGCCAGTGCCGCCGGAATGAAACGGCGTGGCAGATCTGCTTGTTTAAACAGACTCACCGCCATAGGATAAACCGAGAATGCTACAACGAACAGGCTGACTCCCCCGTACGTTAAAACCGCACAGGCAAGTACGATGGCGAATACAGCGTATTTCATCCCCAATTTTTCTACTACAAAACGGGAGACGCTGTCTGCGGCACCGCTATCCTCCATCACTTTCCCGAACACCGCTCCCAGTAAGAACATCAAATACCAGGCAGCGACAAAGCTTGTGAAACCTGACATATAGTTCGTGACAAGATCCGCTTCACCTTTTCCCGCCAATTGCGGAAAAAGCGGCATGCCGCTCAGCACTGCGACAAATAATGCCGAGATGGGCCCAACGATCAGGATGTTCATGCCCCTCATCGTTAAATAGATTAATAAAATGAGTCCTCCAATCAGACCGATCATGCTTAACATGATATTTCCCCCTTTGTTCTCCAAAGATGATGACGCTTACATTTTATCTTGATGCGTACGCTCCCCTTTCCCAAAAATATGATCACTTATTAAACATGCAATAATTGTGCCAACTTTCAGATTACTACTAAAACAATCCTAAAGTTTTTTTCGAGTCCGAAATACTGGACAAATCCATCCTTCAGTCACGAAATGTTCACCATTTCTCTAAAAATAAGATAGTCCGGAAAAGCGGACAGTTTTCCACATTTCCGGACTATCTTATGAGTTTACAGAAGACCATACTTATTTAATTTTTCATACATACTGGATTTACTGATTCCCAGTGACTTTGCAGCCTTTCGCTTATCGGGCTGGGCTTGCAGACTCTGGGTGAGGACGGACTTTTCCGTTTCTTCCAGGATTTCTTTCAGCGTTTTAGATCCCACTCCATATACATTACCCGACTTCATATACGTCGGTAATGACTGAAGAGAAATGGTGCTTCCATTCGTCAGATAGGTGGAAGCGTGAATGACATTTTCCAATTCACGGAGATTCCCCGGCCAGCTGTAGGAAAGAAAAATCCGCATCACCTCCTGGTCGAAATCCTTGATACGTTTTCCCGAGGATTTTATGGATTTCTCCAGGAAAAAGGATGCGAGGGTTTCAATATCGTCTTTCCGCTCACGCAGTGGAGGGATCTGAAAAGGGATGACATTGATCCTGTAATACAGGTCACTCCGGAATCTCTTTTCTTCCATCATTTTCTCCAGTGGACGGTTCGTGGCGGCAATGATCCTCACGTCCACATTCTGTACCCGGGTCGAACCGACTGCCTCGACTTCCCCTTCCTGTAATACCCTGAGAAGCTTCGCCTGCATATTAAGAGGCATATCACCGATTTCATCAAGGAACAATGTTCCCTTATGGGCAAGCTGGAATTTCCCTTTCTTTCCGCCTTTTTTGGCCCCGGTGAATGCCCCTTCTTCGTAACCAAAGAGCTCCGACTCCAATAGCTGCTCGGGGATCGCTGCACAGTTCACTTTAATGAAAGGCTGTCCGCTCCTTTCACTCAGCTGGTGGATGCTGTGTGCGAACAGCTCTTTACCCGTTCCGCTCTCCCCTCTGATCAGGATGGAAATATCACTCGGGGCGATCATTTGGGCTTTGTCCTTCAATTCATTCATACCGGTTGATTCCCCGATGATGTCATTGAGAGAGTATTTCACCCCGGTATTGATATCCTGTATGTAACTTTGGATCTTTGACATCATGTTTTTCACATGTGAACTCATTTGCATCCATTCACTCGTATCACGGAAAATGACGGATCCGAATGCCCCGATCACCTTCCCGTCCCCCAGAATCGGGATTCGGTTGGCGATCATGTAATTTCCTTTAATATATTGAAGATCTGCCACCTCTTCTTTCCCGCTTTCAGCCACTATGTGCATCCTCGTGTTTTCAATCACGTTTGTTACATGTGATCCTATCGCTTTATCCCGTTCAACCTCAAGAAAGCGACAGTAATTGTCGTTTATATAGATGATGATCCCTTCGTCATCCACGACGACCAACCACTCGAAAGCGTTCTCAAGAATGATTTCGATCATGTCGACGGACACCTTTTTTAATAAACTGCTCATTTCCCATCGCCTCCTCTGTTTTGCAAGAGAACATATACCTCTATAGTAGCACATTCTATTATAAAGCTTTTTGAAAACAATTCAGATTTGTCAATAATTTCAATTACCAGTCGGGATTCGGTTTAATGCCTGTCGTATTAGGGAATCTTCATAACAATGAATGGAGGAATGAAAGGATGAAAATCGCAGAACTGAAAATATTTTATTTCGAAGACGATGGTATCATCCCGAATAACCCGGACCTGCCCGTACTCATTTACCGGAACGCACTCGATCAGGCAAATGAAGCCGAAGAGATCTTCAATCAAAATCACTGGCTGAACAGCTGGACAAACGGCATTTACGATTATCACCATTATCACAGCAATGCCCACGAAGTATTGGGTGTCATGCAGGGTGAGGCCAGAGTTCAATTAGGCGGTGAAATGGGCGAAGAAGTGACGGTTCACCAAGGTGATGTGATGGTCCTGCCAGCCGGGACCGGTCATAAGAGGTTGTCAGCAAGTCCCGACTTTAAAGTCGCCGGCGCTTATCCGGATGGAGACAGTTATAATTTAAAAAAGGGTTCATTACGTGAACGTCCCAGTGTGTTAATTGAGATCAAGAACGTTTCCCTTCCAACATCAGACCCTGTATTTGGCGATAAGGGTCCTCTGATAAAATATTGGCTCAAAAAATGAGTTAGAAACCATTCTGCACTGTATTCATTCCTATTTCTCTATAGTAATGCTTCCTAGAAACGACTATCATTACTTATAAAAGTCCAATGTAATCTTCGGTTAAAGATTATATTTATAAAATAGTCTTGTTTTCTTTCAAGTCCTATGCTATTCTATTATAGCGATGAGCTGAATTGTGTAAGTCGGTAATCACGTCCTAGTGACAACAAACGATGTGGCGTTTGCTGATTATCCGCCTCAATTTTTTTGCAAGTGGGCTTCCATAGGAAATGGGAGCCCTTTTTATATGGAGAAAAAACCCCCAATGATTCCTCATTGGGGGTTTCTTTATTGTTGTACCGGTACTGACACGGCGCTTTTCTTTCTTAATGGACGGTCATATTGACTGGTAATCAATAACGATACAGCGAAAAACGCGATCAGTGTCATGAAGAGCACCTGCATGCTGAATACATCCACCAGCAACCCTCCGATAAACGGACCGATCATTCTGCCACCCGTGGCCGTACTGTTGACGATCCCCTGGTAGAATCCCTCCCTGCCCTTTGGAGCAAGTGAGTTGGCGATTGTCGGGACCGCCGGCCAGATGAGCATTTCACCGATCGTCAGGATGATCATGGCAATGGCAAACCACTGAAATTGATCGGCAATCGATGCTACACCGAACGAAATCATGAAAATGATGGTCCCGATCATGATTTGGAGCTTTAAATTGTTCTCAAAACGCTTGATCGCTTTGGATAAAATCGGCTGAGCCAGAACGATCAACGCTCCATTGATCGTCCACAATAAGCTGTACTGTTTCAGGGATATATTGATTTCCTGCGTATAGGTGGCGATGGTGGACTGCCATTGCACGTACCCCATCCAGCATAAAAGATAGGCAACACATATGAAGAGCAGGGCCTTCAGCTTCGATTTATCCCTTATTACCTTTGATTCATTCAACACCGACGTTTGATGACCACTAGCCGAAATCTTCCGGTATCCGAAGAAGGCGATGAAGAAAAAGACGATATACATACTCAGATTAGCCATAAATATATAGTTAAAGGAAAATGAGGCGACGAACCCGCCCAATGCGGCTCCGACGGCCACTCCAATGTTCTGGGCGACATAGACGGAATTGAATGCTTTCCGCCCCCCTTCCGGCCACACCGAACCTGCCATGGCGTACATAGAAGGAAATACGATACCTGAACCGAATCCGACAATGGTCAGGAAGACGACATAATATGAAAAGCCGTGCCATATATTCATCCCGATCAGGGCGGATAAAGTGATTGAAATTCCTAACAGGATGGAACGATAACCGCCAAAACGATCGAATAACGTCCCTCCAATCAGATTCCCGATCACACTCGCGCCTGCGTTCATCATCAGCACAATCCCCGCTACAGACAATGACTTCCCTAAATTTTCATGAAGGTAAATCGTATTAAGCGGCCATAAAAAAGAGGCTCCCGTCACATTCACCATCATTCCAATGACAAGTAACCATAATGATTTGGGCATCATTCTGCCCCCTTTCCAACCTTTTATTTCGAGTCCCAAAAGGATTTTACTCCTTTTCAGGAAAGGGGGCAAGAATTATTTTTTTATATCATAAAAAGAGACCAGGCACTCCTTATGAGCACCTGGCCGGGGACGTTTTATTTCCCGTTATGATGATTGGATTTGACGGGCTGACCCTGTTTTTCGTAGCGCTTTTTGGCTTCTTTGACAGGATTGTTTTCAGCGCCGAATTCTGTATCCAGTTTTCGGAAATCACTTCGGGTCTTTTGTTCAGGGTTGTTTTGATCAGAGCGTGTACTCAATGTAATTTACCTCCCACTACATTCGGATCGTGATCCAGCAAAATCATCTCATTCTGCAAGGCTTGAAGTTGAAGTCTCATGCGATGCAGTTGTTCACGCTGTTGGGAGTTTGCACTGTTCGCCATGTGAGCCACGTCGTTGACCGCTTCTTCAAGCTGCTGCATCGCCTGTGTGTATTCCACATCATGATAATGCTCCTGCTGTGACCCTGCTTTATATTGTTGTTGAGCGTAACGAATGGCATCTTCGCATTTCTGAATGCATTCATCCATCGAATTCCTTGTTGCCATTTCGACTACCTCCTTGATGATTAAAATCAAGAAGAGGAAGGTCCTATCCTTACTCCCCTCCACCTTAGTTTGAACTTGTTTGCCCGTTTCAGAAGTGGTAATCTTCACCTATTTCTATGGTCAGGATACATTTGTCCCCGTGTTCATGATAAAATCTCTTTAGCGTCATACATACCGCTATATCACTTGAAATTTAGGAGGTGTTTGTCATCGGGACAAACCCATTTCCATATGCCACAGATTCAAAAAGATATCACACATGGAATTATCACCTCCGAAACCATTTCGGACATAAGGTGTTTAAAGTTGCCCTCGACGGCGGGTTCGATTGCCCGAACAGGGATGGCACAGTTGCACACGGCGGCTGTACCTTTTGCAGTGCAGCGGGATCCGGCGACTTTGCCGGAAGCAGGGTCGACTCCTTAGAGAAACAATTCAATGACATCAAAGGAAGAATGCATAAAAAGTGGAAAGACGGAAAGTACATGGCGTATTTCCAGGCGTTCACAAATACCCATGCACCCGTTGACGTCCTGAGGGAAAAATACGAATCCGTTCTGAAGCAGGATGGAGTGGTAGGCATTTCCATCGCCACACGCCCTGATTGCCTTCCTGACGACGTCGTCGAATATTTGGCTGAATTGAATGAAAGAACGTATTTATGGGTTGAGCTCGGGCTTCAAACCGTCCACGAAAAAACGGCGGGCTTGATCAACCGGGCTCATGATTACCAGTGTTATAAGGAAGGCGTTCAAAAATTGCGCAAGCACGGGATCCGTGTATGCTCCCATATTATTAACGGACTTCCCCAGGAAAATGAGGAAATGATGATGGAAACGGCACGGGAAGTCGCAAAGCTTGACGTCCAGGGAATCAAGATCCATCTTCTTCACTTACTGAAGGGAACACCCATGGTCAAGCAATACGAAAAAGGACTGTTGGAGTTCATGGATTTTGATCATTACGTGAAACTCGTCTGTGACCAATTAGAAATCATCCCTCCTGAGATGATCGTTCATCGCATCACGGGGGACGGACCTATCGACCTGATGATCGGACCGATGTGGAGCGTGAATAAATGGAACGTACTGAACGCCATTGATGATGAATTGAAACGCCGGGACAGCTGGCAGGGAAAATTTTATAAAATGGATGTGAAAGCATGAAATTAGATCGAATACTACCTTTCGCGAGAGAGCTTCTGGAACGGGCTGTCAAACCGGGAGATATTACGATAGACGCAACGCTTGGAAATGGACATGACACCCTGTTCCTCGCTCGCCTGGTCGGGGAAAACGGCCGGGTATACGGTTTCGATATCCAGGAAGAAGCCATCCACAACACGAGGGAACAACTTATCACCCATGATCTCGCCGACCGGGTGACCCTGTTCCACCAGGGACATGAGACCGTCATGAACGTTATCCCGCCATTGCATTACGGGAAAGTGACGGGGGCCCTCTTCAATCTTGGGTATTTACCTGGCGGTGACAAGGATATCGTCACCCGTCCGAAAACGACGATACTTGCCTTGAATCAGATCCTTGAGATGATGGCCCCTGAAGGGATCCTTGTCCTTGTCATTTATCACGGGCATCCTGAAGGAGCCGTCGAACGGGACTACATCCTCCGCTATGTAGAGCGACTGGATCAAAACTATGTCCACGTTCTGAGATACCAGTTCATGAACCAACTGAATAATCCGCCGTTTATCGTAGCGTTGGAGAAGAGATAAAAGTAGGGACGGACCTCCGCGGAGGTCCGTCCCTATCTTTTTATAATAATTCGTTTGCGATCAGTTCGAATGATTTGAGTTTATCCTTGAAGTCGTATGTGATGCTTACGAGCATGATTTCATCCGTCTGGTACTGCTCGCTGAGTGCAAGGAGTTTTTCTTTCACTTTCTTAGGATTCCCGACCACCATGCGCTTGCGGTTTTCCCGCACTCTCATTGCTTCGAATGGGGTGTACTGATACGCTGCCGCTTTCTCAGGGCTCGGGGTTCCGTTCGAGCGCATGCCCTGCTCGATCATCAGAATGGATAAATCAATGCTTGATGCAACCCTTTCCGCTTCTTCGTCCGTTTCGGCACAGATGGCAAAAACGGCTACGATGTTCTTCGGTTCTTTCAGGTACTCGGAAGGAACAAAGTTATTCCGGTAGGCTTGAGTATACTGAGGTCCACCTTCCCCATTGATGAACTGAGCGAATGTATATGGCAGGCCTTTTTGCGCTGCAAGCATGGCACTGGATGGACTTGATCCAAGCATCCAGACTTCCGGCATGGTTTTGATCATCGGCGCTGCCGTGAGTCCCTGGTACGGATGGGCATCAGGCAGGGAATCCGTCAGATAACCGAGTAAGTCATCAATTTGTTCCGGGTAACGATTTACATCTCTCGGTTTCCCGTCATGGAGGGCCATCGTGGCCATCGGCATTCCACCGGGAGCCCTTCCCAACCCTAAATCGATCCGATTCGGATTCAAGCCTTCAAGCAAACGGAAATTTTCCGCCACTTTATAAGATGAGTAATGGGGAAGCATGACCCCTCCGGACCCGACACGGATTCTTGACGTATTTTGGGCAAGATGGGCAATCAGCACTTCCGGTGATGAACCGGCAAGGCTCGTGGAATCATGATGCTCGGATACCCAGAACCGTTCAAACCCTAATTTTTCTGCATGTTTTGCTAATTCTACTGTATTATTTAAAGCCTCCTGCGGGCTCATTCCTTCTGCAATCGGTGACTGATCTAGTACACTTAGCTTCAAAATGGACATCTCCTTTGATTGATGTGTGTATTATTATCAATTCTGATGAAAAAAATGTCCACTAACATGCTTAAAGGGTGATGGCCGGAATGGCCATCACCCTTTTTGCTTGCTTATTTTTTGTAAAGTAACACTTTACCGACTGTACCGTCAGCACTTTCTCCTGTTACACGGAATTTCAATCCGTAGTTCGGTACGTTACGTCCAGCGTCTACTAATCCTTTATTGCTGTAATCCGCACTGTCATCGAATAGTGGGTTACGGGCAGTGTGGTTGTCTTTCATTGTGATGCCGAGTAAATCAGTGTAATCAAGGAACATCTTCTCAGATTTATTCAGGCTGAATGCAGCATCGTGGATCTGGTAGCGTGTGGATCCAACTGAACCGTCGCTCCAATAGTTTGCCTTTTGATCTGCATCTACCACTCCAAGGTATCCGTCTCCTGGATGTTTACCAGTCCAGTTATCAGAGAAAGAGTTATCCACATACCATACGACTAATCCTTCGTTGTATTCCATCAGGCTTGCACCACGGCGGATGTTGGCAAGACCTTCATCGACACCGTTGTGGCTGCGCCACTCAAGCAGGTAGTAGTGATCTTTGTAGTCGATACCATTGGAAGCTACGAAACCATCCATTTCGAATTGAGGTTGCCCTTCAGCATCGTCTTCAAACACGACATTTCCATCCACTGTCAGTGTTGCATTATCCATAGCGAAGCCGTCAAGGGCCAAGCCGCCGTCCGTCACATAGTTGAATTCAAGCGTCACTTTCTCACCTGCGAATTGGCTTAAGTCATATGACTTATCCACCCATTCGCCATTTGTGGTTTCTGCAGTTGTATCTGCATTCGTATCATCGTCACCGATGACATCCAATTCAACTTCCTTGCCGCTGGCTGTTTTAGCGGTTACATATAGATAGTCGTACTCAAACTCCACTTCATACAACGTTTTGAAATCGAATGAAGCAGTTGTAGCATTGGTTAAGTCGAACTCCGGAGACACTAATGTCGTATTCAGGTCATCTCCTTTTGTACTGTAGTAGTACTTTTCACCAAAGGCAGGTTTGATTCCCTGAACTTCTTTTTTAGGAAGATTCACTTTCACGACATCATTGTTCGTACCTTTTGTAGCAGCTTCGTCCAGAAGGACTTCCATTCCTTTACCCTTAAGGTCCTCAAGCTCTACTTCTGTACCAGACTGCCAATTTCCTTTTGTACCTTCACTGTCCACTACTGCAGAATTTTGGAGCATTTCCTTCGCATAAGGACTGAATCCTGTCGGCTGTGCTCCAGGGATATCCCCCGCCCAGCTTCCGCTTGCCATGATGGACCAGTAGCTGACTGCTTCACCTGCACCTGAATATTGTGTATCATACTCGTCAGGCAATCCTAAATCATGTCCGAATTCATGGGCCATTACTCCGACGGCACCGTCTTCAGGTTCGATTGTGTAGTCGTAAGCGTACATTGTTCCCTGTCCCCAATAATCAACTTCAGGCTCAGGAGATCCGGCAATCGGGAAGATCCCGCCAAGGTTCCAACGGTGTGACCAAATAGCGTCAGATCCTAAAGAACCACCGCCGGCTTCTTCACCTACACCTGAATGAATGACCATTAAGTGATCGACAAGACCGTCCGGCTCAAGATAATTTCCGTCACCATCAAGGTCGTAACGATCCCAATTATCATAATCTTCAAGGTTTACGTTCGGGTCTGCAGCCGCTTGGGCAAGTGCTTCTTTGATCAAGCCGCGTGCGTTTACGTCGCTGCCATCCGGCTGCGGATCATTTCCACCATATGCAGCTGCCGGTTTACTTGCTGTATACCAACCAGCAACATCACCATCTACTGAATAACTTCCACCGGATTGCTGTTCATAGTACTGTTTCATTGAAGTATATGTCTTTCCATCCGGACCTTCCCAGCCGCCTGTTCCGAATAACATATCCTGATAGTGTTCTCTTGAATAAGCATCTTCACCTTCATAATACATATCCGTTTCATCTTCCGTCATGGTGTTGTGCGGCTTGTCCGGATAATCAACGAGAAGGACCAATACTTCATCTGTTCGTTTCTCACCATCATATGCTTCTTCTTCAACCGGGTCAGGTTTATTCTTTTTCGCATGTCCAAGCTTATTTCCTTTACCATGATTCAAGCCGTTTTTCTTCATTTCTTTTTTCAGCTTGGTCTTCGTTTCCGCTACCTCATCCTGAAGTTCCCCTGGATGATTTTCAGCAGATTCCGCTTTCGCTTTCAGGAATTTCTGCAATCCCTTCTGAGCTTCTGCAGCAGTAGCATTCTTCTTGATCTTTCCTTCTTTCTTCAGCATCTCGATCAGACGTTCATCGTTCGCGATTCCTAAATCGAACGCCCCTCCATGTTTATGATCATATTTCACCGTTGGCTTTGCTAACACATTCTCAGGCCCAACAGTCGCAGCTGATGCAGGTACGGCAAATGCCCCTACACTAAGTGCTGCGGCCATGGCCATGGATAATACTTTACGTGATTTCAAGCACGATTCCCCCTTAGTTATGTACTAAATTTTTACACTAACTACAATATACTCCACTATTCTGAAAAGTAAATATATTCAGACAGTATTTGGTTATTTAGTATTACGAAATAAAAAGAATATAGTTAAAAGGATCCATGTCTCATCGACAGTAAACAAGGACTATTGTCACCAAACCGGGAAAATCAACAAATTTTTTATGTATAATTATGGTATATTTGGTATCTTATTGTGTGACTGTGTCCAACTTTGGTTGGGCAAAACAGACAGAAAAAGGGACGGACCTCCGAAGTATTTCGGAGGTCCGTCCCTCGCTCGTCTATTATGATGTTTTTTTTCGGTTTCTCCATTTGCGGTAGATTTTCCCGTTCAGGTAGAAGAATTTGGTGATCCAGCCGGCTTCTCCGATGAATTGCTTGGAGAAGGATTGGACGCTCTCCTGTTTACTGGCTTTGTCGTCAGACAAATAGACTCCGATGAGTCCTTTATTGATCAATCGGTGAAAGTGAGCATGGGGAAGCTCATGGGTATGTTCATCGGCCTTCTGCAGAAAATGGATGAGTCGCTCCTTTAAATGCTCATCATTTTCATAGTAGAAACAGAAGTTCAAATCTCCCCCTTCCCGGTCCTCATCCTGATCGATGAAGTAATCGAGAAGGATATGTAATCCTTGAATGTATGGGAAATAGCCCCGCTTGATTTTTTCTGTATATGACGGCTTGAAGTCCCTTCGATTGGCATAAGAGACCAAACAGAAGATTCCAAGAGTCGAACCTGAACAAGCGGAAAACTCATACCAGTCCATTTCAGGCAGGTTCGGTCGATGGGTTTCGAACCAATCCTGAAGCCGTCCCTCTCTCTCTTCTTTCTTCACGTGTTTATGTATCTGCAGATCACAGTAATACTCACACAGTTCCAGGAGATCATCCTTGATGCTTTCGTAATGGCGTAAGCTACCTAGAACGGATTGGCAGGTCAGGACCAGTTCCCTGAGATATCCTCCATCATCCTGATCTCGTCTTAATGCATAATAATTGACGGGTTCCGCCCCCACCGTCAAGGAATCCTTCATGGACTGATGCAGGAGGGCAAAGTCATCGGGATCAAGGGAAACACTGCGATCGCACAGATTATCCAGGTAATCGCTGATCGTCTGATACGCGACGATGAACCGGATCGTATCTGCTTTATGCTCCAATGCCAGAAGGGAAAGGATCGATCCTCCCTCGCAATGGAACGTTTTATGCTGGATGCTCGCAAGTGCCTGGTTTCTCAGTTCCTGATTGGGTATCTTTTCCGCCCGCTTTTTCCAGCCGTCCAATTCTTCATGCACGATGGGAAAAACGGTGCGGTACACTCTTGTCATTAATGAAAAGGGATCACTTGGTATCGACATTTCATCACCTCTTTTACAAAATGTATCCCAGCGCTTTCAATCGACTTTCAATGAAGATCTTAGAATACTCATAGATCTCTTCTCTTTCAGGTTCATTATAAATTTCATGATAGCACTTTGGCCATTCTTTGTAATGCATTTCAGATAATGACAGCTCATTGAACCATTTTTTCACTGTCTTTTTTTCGACGATTTTATCATCACCCGCCTGCATCACAAGCAATGGGACGTCTGGCATTTTTTCCAGGTTGGCAAATGCTTGCTTCATAGCCTGTACAAGCTCCCTGTACCAGCGGACAGACACTTTCGTGATATAGAGCGTATCATTGCTGTCGATTTCCCGGACATCTGCGTTCCGGGTCGCCATATCGATGGTCAAACCTGACGGGAACTTCACCATCGGAGCGATTTTATTTAAACCGAGGGATAATAGCTCGACCGGTTTAGCCGGGGTCGTAACCAGTCCCAAACAAGGCGAGGATAAAATGACTCCCGCTACGTTCACATGGGATTCCTGAAGGAGTCTTATGGCGATAAGGCCGCCCATACTATGACCGATCACAAAGACAGGCAATTCGAATTGATAGGCTGCCTGGACCCAGTCCTTCACTTCCACGATGTATTCATCAAAGGAATCGATATGGCCCCTTTGACTTCTTGACGTCATTCCCTGACCGGGTAAGTCACCCATGACGACGTGAAAGCCTGCAGCACGCCACATTTCAATGAGCCAACCATATCTTCCGTGATGTTCCATCGCCCCATGAATGATGACGATGACTGCCTTTGCCTCTTGATCTGATTCCCATTTCCACATGACAAATCCTCCTTTGTAGTTCTCTCCATGAATGAATTCTGCTACCATTATTATAATAAATATTATTGAAAGGGGTAGTAAAAAATGCTCTATCCATATTACGATAAAAAACCCATCATCGCACATTCGGCATTCATCGCCGATTATGTGACCATCTCCGGGGACGTGGAGATCGGTGAAGAATCGAGTATCTGGTTCAACACCGTCATCAGGGGGGATGTCGCTCCCACTAAGATCGGTGATAAAGTAAATATACAGGATAACTCCATTCTTCATCAGAGTCCAAATAACCCTCTTATCCTTGAAGATGAAGTGACTGTCGGACATGGGGTGATCTTACATAGCTGCAAGATCAGGAAAAAGGCATTGATCGGCATGGGTTCCATCATCCTCGATAATGCCGAAATCGGCGAAGGAGCGTTCATCGGAGCCGGAAGCCTTGTCCCCCAGGGGAAGGTCATCCCGCCAAATACCCTTGCGTTCGGACGACCGGCAAAAGTCGTGAGGGAGCTCAATGAGCACGATATCAGTGAAATGAAGCGCATTTCAAGGGAATACGCAGAAAAAGGACAGTATTATAAGAACATCAAACCGTTTTAACTTCCTATACTTGGGATACCCCATCCTCCTTGAGAATACTCATGGAAGATTTTCTTGTGATGATCATCAAAAAAGACCAACACCCCAAAAAGTGTTGGTCTCTTCTATCTTTCCTTATTCGCCTAATGCTTCTGCTTTCAACGCATCCGCTTTGTTCGTGCGTTCCCAAGGAAGATCGATGTCGTTGCGGCCGAAGTGTCCGTAAGCAGCTGTCTGCTTGTAGATCGGACGACGAAGGTCGAGCATCTTGATGATCCCTGCAGGACGCAGGTCAAAGTTATTGCTCACAACGTCAATTAATACATCTTCTGAAACTTTCCCTGTTCCAAATGTATCAACGGAGATGGATACGGGCTTCGCCACACCGATTGCATACGCTAATTGAACTTCACATTTTTCAGCAAGTCCTGCTGCCACGATGTTCTTCGCTACATAGCGCGCTGCATAAGCCGCTGAACGATCCACTTTCGTTGCATCCTTACCAGAGAAGGCACCGCCACCGTGACGAGCGTATCCGCCGTATGTGTCAACGATGATTTTACGTCCTGTCAGTCCTGCATCACCTTGTGGTCCACCGATTACGAAGCGGCCAGTCGGGTTGATGAAGTATTTCGTTTCTTCATCGATCAGTTCTTTCGGTACAACCGGATCGATGACATATTCTTTCAGGTTGCGCTGGATTTGCTCAAGCGTCACTTCCGGGTGATGCTGAGTCGAGATAACGATCGTGTCGATGCGGACCGGCTTATCGTTTTCATCGTATTCAACGGTTACTTGTGTTTTTCCATCCGGACGAAGGTAAGGAAGGATTTCTTCTTTACGTACTTCCGTTAAGCGACGGGAAATTTTGTGTGCAAGGGAAATCGGAAGAGGCATAAGCTCTTTCGTTTCATTACAAGCGAATCCGAACATCAACCCTTGGTCACCTGCACCGATTGCATCGATTTCTTCATCCGTCATTTGACCTTCACGGGCTTCAAGGGCCTGATCGACACCTTGAGCGATATCGGCAGACTGCTCATCAATGGAAGTCAAAACCGCACATGTTTCAGCATCAAAGCCGTATTTCGCACGGGTATAGCCAATTTCACGGATCGTTTCACGAACGATTTTCGGGATATCGACATACGTATTCGTAGTGATTTCACCGGCAACGAGCACAAGACCCGTTGTGACAGATGTTTCACACGCTACACGTGCATTTGGATCATTGGTAAGAATTGCATCAAGAATTGAATCAGAGATTTGGTCACAAATTTTATCTGGATGTCCTTCGGTTACGGACTCAGATGTAAACAGACGACGTTTAGTTGACATCAAGGTTCCTCCTTAAGCATATTTGTCAGAACGATTCTTCTGACAAAACAGTAAACAGATACGGTACTCATTTCCCTAAGTAGTATGAAGTAAACATGATTCTTTTATAAATAAATCATGATTTATGTGCATGTGGTCCACTATAAACAGAAAAAACCCTTCCTCAGGAAAAAAAGCTTCAGAGGAAAGGTTTCAGATCATAGCCGCGCCTTTTCTCTCTTATCGTTCAAGGTTTTAGAGACCTTGCCTCAGTTTAGCACCTTCGCTTAATCGGATTCATTAAAGAAATGGATCCATTCACTATTTAGCAGGTTGCTGGGTTTCATAGGGTCTGCTCCCTCCACCAGCTCAGGATAAGAGTATCCGTTCAAGGAACAATGATAACGGTTAGGACAAGTGGTGTCAACTTTTTTTCGAATGACAGGTTTAACCATTCATTTCATGATTTCAGCCTGTTTTTCATCATCAAAATAACCTAATGGGGTAATGAGGCTAAACATTGCATGATACATTTCATATAAATAAGAAGAAACAGGCTTTATTCGGTCAAGAAATGTGACAAAATGAAGACACATTATAAAATTAAATAAATAGTATAGACTAATAGCTTGATTGTGTTATACTATTTTTGTGAAGAAAACGATACCATTAAATAAATTTATATAAAGGAAGGGTTCTAATGAATTCAGTGAGCATGTCTAATGAATTAACAGAATTACTTAACGGTCAAAACATTCAGGAACAATTATCTGTTTCTCAACTAGTCGAAAAGGTCCTTCAGCGAAATGAAGGCGTTTTAACATCATCAGGTGCAGTCAGAGCAGAAACTGGTAAATACACAGGACGCTCTCCTAAAGATAAATTTATTGTGGAAGAACCAACGACGAAGGATAAAATCGAGTGGGGTTCTGTCAATCAACCGATCTCTTCGGAATCATTCGATAAATTATATACGAAGGTCATCTCATACTTAAAAGAAAAAGAAGAAGTTTTCTCATTTAAAGGGTTCGCAGGCGCCGACCCAAAACATAGACTGCCGATTCAAGTGATCAATGAGTTCGCCTGGCATAATCTATTTGCCCACCAATTATTCATCCGTCCTCAAACAGAAGAGTTAAAAGATCATCAATCCGAATTCACCGTGATTTCAGCTCCTAACTTCAAAGCTGATCCTGAAGTCGACGGCACTCACTCTGAAACGTTCATCATCGTTTCATTTGAAAAAAGAATCGTATTGATCGGCGGTACGGAATATGCCGGTGAAATGAAGAAATCCATCTTCTCGGTCATGAACTATGTACTTCCTGAATCCGACATCCTTTCCATGCACTGCTCTTCGAACGTCGGTCGTGAAGGCGATGTAGCATTGTTCTTCGGATTGTCCGGTACAGGGAAAACCACCTTATCCGCAGATCCAAACCGCCGCTTGATCGGTGATGATGAGCACGGTTGGTCCCCGAACGGCGTATTCAATATCGAAGGCGGATGCTATGCTAAGTGCATCGGGCTTACACGTGAAAAAGAACCTCAGATCTTTGATGCGATCCGTTTCGGTTCCGTCCTGGAAAATGTCGTTCTGGATGATATGTCCCGCATCGCGGATTATGATGATAACACTTTAACAGAAAACACGCGTGCTGCCTACCCCCTTCAAGCGATGGAAAACATCGTGGAGCCAAGTATCGCAGGACACCCAAATACGATTGTATTCTTAACAGCTGATGCTTTCGGCGTATTGCCTCCGATCAGCAAGCTGACAAAAGAACAGGCAATGTATCATTTCTTAAGTGGATATACCTCGAAGCTTGCAGGTACGGAGCGTGGAATCACTTCACCACAAGCAACTTTCTCAACTTGCTTTGGATCTCCATTCCTTCCGCTTCCTGCCACTCGTTACGCAGAAATGCTCGGGAAGAAGATCGATGAGCACAATGCACAGGTATTCCTCGTGAATACGGGTTGGACCGGCGGAGAATACGGAGTGGGGAATCGCATGAAGCTTTCCTACACCCGCGCCATGATCCAGGCGGCCCTTGAGGGTGAACTTACGAATGTGGAAACGGCAACAGACGAGATTTTCGGCCTGAACATCCCGGTTCACGTTCCTGGTGTTCCAGACGAAGTGCTTCAACCTAAGAAGACATGGTCCAATGAAGCGGCTTATGAAGTCAAAGCAAAAGAACTTGCTCACAAATTCAACGAGAACTTTAAGAAATTCTCGAACGTCCCTTCTGACATCGAACAAAAAGGCGGCCCGTCCGTTAAATAAATCACGTAACTAACATACAAAGGTCCGTCCCTCAAATCTGAGGGACGGACCTTTGTTATCGTTATAGCCCTTTTTTGCGGCCGGTGATTCTGTTAAATAAGAATACGACAACGGCGATGATCAGTAGAACGTGGATGACAGCTCCACCGATTTTAAAGATCAATCCTAGTAACCAGAGAACTAATAAGATTCCGATGATGGTCCAAAGCATGTGTGCTCCTCCTTAGAACTGTTATAGAAAAACTGTTATTGATCATAAGTTTCCCTAAAAGATGAATTTTAAAACCACTACCATTTCCCTATTCTTTTATCATGATTCCAAAGAAAATAACACTTTACTAAATATTACTAATTTTGGTATGATTATGATTAAATTTCACAGGGGGAATAAAGATGATCAGACAGCTTACAGAGAAAGATCATGCTATATGTCAGCAACTCATTCAGCAGCAGCCTGCTGAGAACTTGTTCATCATCGGGGACATCGAAGCCTTTGGGTATGAACAGGATTTCCAGAAGATTTGGGGAGACTTTGATGAGGAAGGAAATCTCAGAGGGATCCTCCTCAAATACCGGGAAAACTTCATCCCCTTTTCCATGGGGGAATTTGACGCAGAAGGCTTCGCCGCCATTATCAACGAGACAGAAGACTACAGCATCGTTTCAGGATTAAAACGGATTGTCACTGAAGTTGAACCCTTCTTATCCAGGGATATCAACTCGAAAAGACATATGTATTATGCCAAATGTGACAATACCTCCTCCATGGAAGACCGGGAGCTGCCGCATGTTAAAGAAGCTTCTTTAACCGATTTACCGCAACTTGTGGAGCTATTGAACGCTATTCCGGAATTCAGCGGAGGAGACTTTACCGTAGAGAAAAGAAAGCATGGGATGGAAAAGGGTGTTGCCCGCAGTTACTATGTAGAAGAGGACGGAAAGTTCGTTTCTTCCGCTTCCACAACGGCGGAGAACAGCATGTCCGCCATGATCGTCGCCGTATGCACCCATCCTGAGTACAAGAAAAAGGGCTACGCAACAGAGTGCATGACAAAGCTTTGCCGTGACGTTTTGAACGAAGGAAAAGAACTATGCCTTTTTTATGATAATCCTGAAGCAGGAAAAATTTATAAGCGTATTGGCTTTAACGATATCGGTTATTGGTCAATGTATAAATTCAAATAAAAAAAGTGGATTCCTAAAAATAGGAGTCCACTTTTTCTTATGCTGCCACGTTCCGGTTCTGGATCAATTTCGCCTGTACCAACCGTTTTCTTACGGTGATTCCAATCCAGCTTGCCAGGAATGCTTTAATCAGTCCGACGACGATAAACGGATAAACCCCCGCTGCCATCGCCTGACTCCAGCTGAGATCCGCTACAAATTTCAGTTGGATGGTCCCAAGGATCAACGTGATGATCATGCCGACGGTGTTGGCGATCATCGCCATCGGAATCGTAAATCTCGTTTTTTCAAGGATGAGTCCTGTCAAGTAAGCCGCAATGATAAATCCGAAGATATAGCCTCCGGTCGGACCGACCAGGACCTGTGCCCCTCCACTGAAACCGGCAAATACCGGGACCCCTACCGCGCCGAGTGCCGCATAGCAGATCAAGGAAAGCGCACCGTATCTGCTTCCAAGAATCGTAGCCGTGATCCCGACTGCCAGGGTTTGGCCGCTGATGGGAACGAGTGGCAGTGGTATTTCAATCTGTGCGAAAATTCCTGTCATGGCAGCAAAGATGGCACAGTGAATGATCATCCGCAGTTTTTCTCCATTCATTTGTAAATCCCCCTTATGTATGTAAACTTATTATACTTTTAAGTTTACACAAATCCAAGGAATTAAGGAAGCACCATTTCCATAAAAAAAGCGGAAAAAATATCATGTTAGCGTACAAGCTTGAATATCTTTTGAGTATGTGCCGAATGGAAAAGGAGGAGACATATGAAGCGTCTGGCCGTATTGGTGTTATGTGTATTCGTATTGAGTGCCTGCGGGGAGAAGAAACCTGCATCGTATGAATTATGCGGGTATGGGGATATGATGGTCGTGAACGACAAAGAATACGTGAAGGTATCCGCCGAGAAGAAACTCACCCTTAAGGAAAAGGTTGGATCCATTAAAGAAAAGATCGAAACCAAGTATCATCCCGTCAATAATTTCACCGCCAACACGCTGGCGGAAGGTACCCCCATTTATAGCGTAAAAGATCACAAGAACTATCTTATCGCCCAAACGAAGGATAACCGCTATCTGCTATATGAGGAAATCAAATAAAACGGAAGGCTGTAAGCATTTGTTTACAGCCTTCCGTTTTTAATTGGTGGAATTGAGGGAAATCAGCCGGTAGACGATCGTCGTTTTCTCTTCCTTCCACTCTATCTTTTCAATCCTCCCGAAACCGCTCGGATCACTGTGCTTCGTTTTTTTCACATCAATGGGAAGATGCATCGGATATAGGCGGTATCCGTCCTTTTGAAGTTGAAACAGATTCTCCTCTTTTCTCACTTCTTTTCCTTTTGTCACAATCATCGTATTTAACTCAAGACCCATGCCCATCTTATTTGACCTCAATCCTTATTCATTTATTGATTTTTCATCCATGAACAGAGTAGGGAAACGATTTCTTGGTTCTTCCGGGGCGGAAAATAGTGTGTAAACTCTTTGAAGTAATGGGACGAAATCCGCTTCCCGAGCTCCTTCAACCTTTTTTCTAATCTATATGCATGCTCGACGGAAACGTTCTGATCTTTTTCACCGTGGATGATCAAGACCGGTGCCTCAAGATTTTCAAGTGAATAGAGGGGAGTCCTCCATTCGTATCTTTCGGGAACTTTATTCGGGCTTCCCCCGATCACCCGCTTCATCATTCTCCGCATGTCCTTTCGTTCATCATACGTCAAGAACATATCAGACACGCCTCCCCATGTGACGATGGACGTCACGTCCCGGCTCTCGATCCCTGCCATCAGGGCCATGACGCCGCCCCTCGAGAATCCGAATACATGGATGCGATTCTTTGCCACCCGGGAGTGTTCTTTCAACAGTTCCACTCCTGCAACAGCATCTTCACGGTCATCCCCGGCGAAATCCTCATTCCCTTCTCCCCCCAGGTTCCCCCTGTAATATGGCGCAAACACGATGAATCCGTGTGATGCGAACTGGGCGATCCTGGCGGGCCTGACCATGCCGACCCCTTTGATCCCTCCCCTTAAGTAGAGGAAACCGTCGTATGTACCCTTTAAAACAGGCTCAGCCAGTAAGCCCTTCACCCTCAGTCCCGAGGATATATAGGTGATTTCATATAATTCAACATGTGGGTTCGGAGAGGGAAACAACGTTTTCTTCACGATCATTCCGTTCTTCATATTCTCTTCCTTTCAAAACGTGCTATGGGTATTCACACATTTTTTATACTCTACATAGACTATTTTAGCAAATAGAATTCACGTTGCTTTATGACCATCCTACCCTACTGCCAACTAAATAAACAAGGCACAGCTGCACTCATCCCGACTACTGATTACCTGGAAAAAGTAAAGGAGGAAGATTGAATTGAAAAAATGGATTCGAAGCGGTTTAGGTGTACTCCTCATTCTCACTTTGACCATCGGATTGACTGCATGTGGAGAAAAAGAGGAGGCGGTCCAAAAGGTTCGTGTAGCGGAAGTGACCCGCTCGATTTTTTACGCACCTGAATATGTAGCGATCGAAAAAGGATTCTTTAAAGAAGAAGGACTAGACATTGAACTGACCACCACATGGGGCGGGGATAAGACGATGACCACCCTATTATCAAACGGCGCGGATGTCGCCCTGGTCGGCTCTGAAACGTCCATCTACGTCCATGCACAAGGGTCGGATGATCCCGTCATCAACTTCGCTCAATTAACCCAAACCGACGGTACGTTTCTCGTCTCCAGGGAAAAGGTGGAGAACTTCGAATGGGATCAGTTGAAGGGTTCGACCTTCCTTGGCCAGCGTAAAGGCGGCATGCCGCAAATGGTCGGGGAATTCGTATTGAAGCAGCACGGCATTGATCCCCAAAACGATTTGAACTTGATCCAAAACATCGATTTCGCCAATGTTGCCAATGCCTTTGCATCCGGTACCGGCGACTATGTCCAATTATTCGAGCCGACAGCCTCCATCTTTGAACAAGAAGGAAAGGGACATATCGTCGCTTCCTTTGGCACCGAATCAGGGCATGTGCCGTATACAACTTTCATGGCGAAAGACAGTTATATGAAAGAAAACAAAGAAACGGTGGAGAAATTCACGAAAGCCCTTTACAAAGCTCAGCAATGGGTGGAAGAACATTCAGCGGCCGACATCGCCAAAGTGATTGAGCCATATTTCGAAGATACGGAAGTGGACCTGATTGAAACGGTTGTCGACCGGTATAAATCACAAGGGTCCTTCGCAACAGACCCGATCCTGGATGAAGAAGAGTGGAACAATCTTCAGGCCATCATGGATGAAGCAGGGGAACTCCCTCAGTCCATCGATCACAAAACGCTCGTAAACACTTCCATCGCTGAAAAAGCAGCGAAGTAGCAATACCCGGGGGCTGACACATGTCAGCCCTTCCGTTGTAAAAAAATTCGAAAATGGAGGCTTAAAACAGTGAACTTTCTATCGATCGATTCCGTCCACCACACCTACTTCTCACCGAAAACGTCCACCCATGCCCTCACAGACATTTCATTGCAGGTAGAAGAAGGGGAGTTCGTCTCATTCATCGGTCCATCGGGGTGCGGAAAGACGACGCTGCTTTCCATCATTGCCGGTCTCATTCAACCTATAGAAGGAACCGTAACCTTAGACAATAAGCCCATCAGGAATATGAAGAAGAAATTGGGATATATGCTTCAGCAGGACTATCTGTTTCCGTGGAAGACGATTGAAGAGAATATTTTCCTCGGTTTGGCCATTATGGGGAACCTGACAGAGGATAAAAGAAAAGAAGCTCATGCTTTATTGAAGGAAATGGGCCTTGAGGGTGTAGAGACATCCTACCCACGGGAATTGTCAGGGGGAATGCGGCAACGGGTAGCGCTGATCCGGACACTCATCACCGAGCCTCAACTGCTTCTCCTGGATGAACCTTTCTCTGCACTTGATTATCAAACGAAATTGAAGTTAGAGGATCTGGTGTTTTCCACTTTGAAATCCTTCGGGAAAACGGCCATCCTCGTCACACATGATATCGGCGAAGCGATTTCCATGAGTGATCGCATCATTTTATTCGGTTCGAAACCGGGGCGTGTTCATATTATATTCGAAGTGCCACAACCGTTAAAGGGATTGATGCCCTTCGAGGTCAGAAATCATGAAGCGTATCCGGAATTTTTCCAGAGTATTTGGAAGGAGCTTGAGAAACTTGAATCAAGAATCGATTAAACAAAAACACCAGGAATACATTCAATCATTGAAAAGGGAGCAGCGATGGGTTTGGTTTTATCAAGCCCTTATTTTCACCGTCTTCTTCTCACTGTGGGAGATCGCCAGCCGAAACAGCTGGGTGGACCCCCTCATCTTCAGTTCGCCTTCGAAGATATGGAAGCTGTTCATCGTGAAGTTGGGCGACGGGAGCCTTTTAGCCAACCTGTCTGTGACACTTGGGGAAACCGTCATCGGATTCATCCTCGGCACCCTGCTTGGGACCCTGCTTGCCGCTTTACTTTGGTGGTCTCCGTTTCTTTCGAAAGTATTGGACCCTTATCTTGTCATCCTGAACGCCATGCCTAAGGTCGCCCTCGGACCGATCCTGATTGTCGGACTTGGGCCCGGCTTCACGTCCATCATTGCCATGGGGACCGTCATCTCTGTCATCATCACCACCATCGTCGTCTATACATCCTTTCGGGAAGTCGACCCGAACTACTTGAAGGTGATGCAGACATTCGGTGCGAAACGGGGACAGATGTTTAAAGAAGTCATCCTTCCCGCTTCCTTCCCTACGATCATTTCGACCTTGAAAGTCAATGTAGGGCTATCCTGGGTCGGTGTCATCGTCGGTGAATTCCTTGTGTCCGCCAAAGGTCTCGGATACATGATCATCTACGGATTCCAGGTCTTCAATTTCACCCTTGTCCTTCTCTCCCTACTCGTCATAGCCGTATTCGCAACCATTATGTATAAGCTCGTGGAGCAGCTCGAGAAGAAATGGATCAAGTCATAAGATCGAGTTCTCTCACTCTTTTCAGGGCCGATTCCACCACCCGATCCTTCATGATGAAACTAAAGGAAGGGTCTTCGTGAATCTGTGTAAAATCACCGTCCCAAAGCACGGATCCTTCTGTTTCCAGGTAATCATCTTTTTGGATCATCTCTTCTGCTTCCGCAAAGAAAATCGTTTTGACAAATGGAGTATGGTCAAACACCTTATATTCCCCAATGAAAAGAGGCTCTTTGATCACTCCCCCCGTTTCTTCAAACGTTTCGCGAATCGCAGCTTCCCCGAGGGTCTCCCCCTTTTCCCTCTTCCCCCCTGGAAACTCGAGACCCCTTTTTTTATGACGGGTCAATAACCATTTGCCATTATAGCGGCAGATCACAAGGACATGGCAGGACTCCTGTTGAAACTGCCCCTTTTGAAAGGATAATTCTACTCTCTTGCCATTTTCATCTATAAACTGTTCCATCTACGTCACCTCATCCGTACACACTTTCTTTCATCTAACCACAAATAAAAAGCATTGGTCCACAGATATCACTTCTGAACCAACACTTTTATCATTACTCGTGATCTTCATGGGGCTTGGAGTCGAGGATGCCTATGCTTTCGATGAAAGTCTTGACGTCTTCATCTCCCAGCCGGTGAAGCATTTCATACACTTGATGCAGGTTTTCATCATAGGCATCATTTTCCCGGTCAAAATGATATTGAACATAAGGAACGTGGGCCCTGTAGAAATTTTGCCAGTCGACCGAATGATTGGAATCGAACACTTCCCGGAGCTGGGTGATTTCTTCATCGGTCGCAGATATTTTAAAGTTCCATTCGGAATCCGTCGAGCTTCTTGAAATTTCACCGGTGGCCACTTCAATATAATAATCATGTCGTTCTTCGCTCATCTTCCCACTCCTTCACTGTACTTACCCTTCATTTTCCTCAATTGACGGAATTCTATTCACTTGGATTTCTTCTTCAACACTTCAACCGCTTTCCGCAAAAATTCCGGTACGGGCACACCGGCTCTCCCGACATTCTCAATGATCGAAATCAACTCATTACATAAATAAAAAATAATCGTCGCATTACGAATAAAGTGTTGATTTGTTAGTATAGTATCAATAAGGTGAGCAACGGTGACAAGCGAGAAAATAAGCACTTTTCGGCCGATTCCCTTCATCCCGAATTTGCTTGACAGCTCACCTTCTATCCCGCTCGCAATCATTCCTGTGAAGTAATCGAGGGTCACGGCGATCAACAGAAACGTAATCAGCATGTCCCACTCTCCGAATAAATTAAGAATAAGGGCACTGAGACCCGACCCAACGAACAGCAAGCTTTTCTCCAATTAAAGCATCTCCTTTTCGTAGTGGCTGGTTTTATCGCAGACAACCTTTTCATCACCAATGCAGCGACTTCGCTCCGGCTAAGGCAGCACGCCTTTACGCGGTTAAAAAGTCCGATAAAAGGGTAAAGACAAATAAGAGTTGTCCTAGCATAATATGTAGAGTAATTCATAAACGTTCATGTTAAAATGAAACAAAAGGGAGGTGAAGTGCATGAAGTTAATCGAAGAGATTTATGAAATGTACCGTGGAAGAATCAAAGGTACCGACGAAGACTTAGACCTCATTGCCCTTACAATCTTAGAAGATACATCCAGGAATGAATTATTGGAAATGATCCAGGAAATGGAAACAGAAGAATTGCAATACTTCTTCCGCTTATACATATTTGAAACATTGAAAGAAAAATGGTCCAACAGCGAGGAACGGGTGAGACTGGAGAAGAAAAGCCTTCATTAAGCCGAAATCTTTTCGCAAAAAAAGCGTTGCCCCGATTACCCGGAGCGACGCTTTTTTCATCCTTTTATATCCACTGCATGTCCTTTACTTGGATGAGGAGCAGGTTGACTGGCCTGCATATCCCTCATCATCACCGTGACCTGAGCCGCTTGAGTCGCCATCTGGCTCTTCAGCAGGTTCATGCTGAGCGTCCTCTGAAGCTCAGCCACCTGTTTTCCCATCATAGAAGACATTTCCATGGTATCTTCCCCCTTGCTTCGTCTTTCAAGGATCGTGCATACTATATTCAGAATAACAAACATCCAATGGAAAACATAGGAAACGTCATAAAAGTGTTGTTTTTTCTCTTATATGGCTGATCCTTATATGGTAAAATAGTGAAAAAAGGGGGTTTCATGATGTCAATGACTCTTGTTCTAATTATTGCGGTTGTCATATGTATCCTGGTGATTTTCGTCAGTGCCCTTACAACGTCCAAAGCCTATACAACCGTTAAACATACAGTCGATCCACTCGAAAACAATCCTCACCTCGAACAGATGAAACAGGATGAGGAAAAGAAAGAATAAATTCAAAAAAACCACCGCTCATGATGAACGGTGGTTTTTCTTTATGCAAATACTTGCTTCAATTCTTCATTGCTCTGACTCAGCCAGAAACGCATCAGTTTCTTGGCCCCTTCCAGGTCATGAAGCTTCGCCTGCCCGCATTGCTTCTCATTGGCTGCAGGAATTTCTTCGATTTCTACCGCTTCTTTCATGGTAGCATTCAACAGGTCGATGATCTCTTCCACTTTCGGCTCACCGCTGACGACTAAATAATAGCCCGTTTGGCAACCCATCGGGGAAATATCAATAATATCAAAATGAGCATACGGCTCAGCATATTTACGGATCGTGAAGGCTAATAAATGCTCAAGAGTATGAATGGAATCAGGCTTCATCGCCTGCTTGTTCGGCTGACAGAAACGGATATCAAACTTATTCACAAGTCCGTCGCTTCCCACTTTATGGACACCGCAATGTCTCACATATGGTGCTTTCACTGCATCATGATCTAATTCAAAGCTTTCTACTGAAGGCATTAAAATCACTCCCATTTAGTTTCTACTTCATAGTATAACGTAAATTCATAGTTATTTCATCAACTTAATCTGAATTAGGCGAAAATCCTATTTTCCTACCCGGGCTGACAGGCCAAAATCTTTCAATCCCCCTCCAGATTCTGATATAGTAAAAGAAAATCAACAGGGAGACGGATTATGAAACAAGTATTGTTAGTATTGTTCAAGTTTTACCAGCGCGTCATTTCTCCCCTTAAACCCCCTACTTGCCGCTTTTATCCTACATGCTCCCATTACGGTGTCGAAGCCGTGAGCCGGTTTGGCGCACTAAAGGGCGGCTGGCTGACGATCAAGCGGATCGTGAAATGTCACCCATTTCATCCTGGAGGGATCGACCACGTGCCGGAAGAATGGCCACGGCAAAAAGATAAATGATTCAGGCTGGCTCCAAATCGGGAGGCAGTCTTTTTTTATAAAAATAATCCATTTATCTTGCTTATTCCCCTTATCGGTAGTAAAATAACCTTTGTGCTAAATCGTAATCATTACAGTTAAGGAACGAACACCACTAAAAAAGGAGGATTCCTCTTGAACTATATTCGCATGAGTTTGCTATTATTATTGATTTTCGTATTGTCTGCCTGCGGAGCCGACTCTGGTCAGGACGGCAAAAAGAAAGATGTGTTAGAGATTTACACAACCGTCTATCCACTGGAGGATTTCACGAAAAAAATCGGCGGGGACTATGTGGATGTTGAAAGTATCTACCCTCCAGGTGCCGATGAACACACCTTCGAACCATCTCAGAAAGATATGATGAAGATGGCTGACGGGGACGTTTTCTTCTATGTTGGAATGGGCCTTGAAGGATTCGTTGAAAACTCCAAATCACTATTAGAAAATGAAGGCGTTACTGTGGTACCTACAAGCAAAGGTATCGAATTGCCTCATGAAGAAGAGGCTGATGAACACGACCATGACGACCATCACCATGATGTGAACCCTCACATCTGGCTGGATCCCGTATATTCGAAGGAAATGGCCAAGAATATCGCCGACACCCTCTCGAAGGAAATGCCCGAGCATAAGGATGAGTTCCAGGCTAATCTTGAAACGTTGTCGAGTGACCTGGACGAGTTGGACGCTGAGTTCAAAAAGATGGCTGACAACGCGCCAAAGAAGACATTTTACGTGTCCCACGCCGCCTACAGCTATTGGGAAGAACGCTACGGACTTCACCAGGAAGCCATCGCCGGCTTGAATACAGCCAATGAACCATCCCAGCAGGAGCTGAAGAAAATCATCGAAAAAGGAAAAAAAGACAATGTCCAATACGTTCTCTTTGAACAAAACGTCTCTTCACGGCTGACAGAAGTCGTCCAAAATGAGCTTGGTGCGAAGTCACTGACACTTCATAACTTATCCGTCCTTACAGCAGATGATCGAAAAAAGGATGAGGATTATTTTTCACTGATGAAAAGGAACATCGATACATTACAAAAAGCATTGCAATAAGAGTGGCCACGGTGGCCGCTCTTTTTTTATGGTGTTTATAATCGGTGAAGGTTTAACACTCTCCCCAAATAGAAAATCTCCCTCCCAAAAAACATGAATATTATTTTCCATTAAGTGGACAATAAGGAAATGTTAAAGACTAGTAAGGGAGATTTGAAAATGGATGAATTAGTAATCGCTCGTTCCATGTTCGGGATCACCATGGGGTTTCATATCATTTTTGCCACACTTGGAGTAGGTATTCCGTTAATGATCCTCGTGGCCGAAATCATGTTTCAACGGACCAATGACCTTGATTATTCGGTGATGGCGAAGCGCTGGACGAAGGCGTTTGCCGTTCTGTTAGGGGTGGGTATCCCAACCGGGACGATCGCCGGCGTTCAACTCTCACTCCTTTGGCCGGGATTCATGGAGGTCATCGGGCGCGTCATGGCCCTGCCGTTTCAAATTGAAATCTATGCTTTCTTTGTGGAAGCATTGTTTATGTCCATTTATGTATATGCAGCAAGCCGGATCGCACCATGGATGAGGATCGTGAGCCTGGTCCTTGTTGCCATTGGCGGTCTTGCTTCAGCCGTATTGATCACCAATGTCCATGCGTTTGAAGGAACGCCTGCGGGATTTGAAATCATAAACGGACAAATCACTAACGTAGATCCGTGGAAAGCATTCTTTAATCCGAGCTTCTTCGTGACAGCCGGACACGTGGCGTTATCGGCCTATGTAGTCGGGTCGTTCACGATTGCGACGGTGTCCGCATTTAAGATGCTCCGATCTTCTTTCGGGTCAAGGATTTATGCCTTTCACCGCAAGTCGCTCATGATTTGCTTATTAGTCGGAGGTGTTTTCGCATTCTTGACCGCCATCAATGGACATGAATCAGCCCAGAAGCTCCACGAATATCAGCCCGAGAAACTGGCTGCAGCGGAAGGCTTGTTCGAAACCCAGACTCATGCTCCGCTTTCGGTTGGAGGATTCACCGACCCTGTCACTCAAGAAGTGAAGTGGGGAATTGAAATTCCGTGGGCCCTCAGTTTCCTTGCCGGGAACAGTTTCGATACGGAAGTGATCGGATTGAACGACTTCCCTGAAGAATATTGGCCGCCTCTATTCGTCCATACCCTATTTAATGCGATGGTCGGGATCGGCTCATTGCTTATCTTACTGTCACTGGTCGCCTATGTATGGAACAAATTACTGAAAAAGGACCGGTTCCCGAAATGGCTGATGTGGGCATTCGTTGCGGGTGGCCCGCTGTCGATAATGGCCATCGAGTTCGGTTGGATTTTCGCCTGTACCGGCCGACAGCCTTGGACGATCTACCGTATTCTCAGTACGGAAGACTCGGTGACCACTTCAGGGAACTTAGGAACCCTATTCATCCTATTCGTGTCCGTATATGCGATTTTGGCCGTGTCCGTCGTTCTGGTCCTACTCTATTATTTTAGACGGAATCCGCCTGAAAAGGATATTAACAAAGCCGAAGCGAGTCACAAGGATATTCCTTTATCAACTTAAAAAGCAGGAGGTGAAGTTATGACACAATCATTGATTGCCATCACGATCCTATGGGGATTCGTCTTTATCTACGCCGTCATGGCGACGATGGATTTCGGGGCAGGTTTCTGGTCGATGATCTACATCAATCATGACAAAACTAAAGCGACGAACATTGCCAATCGCTATCTGTCCCCGACCTGGGAGGTCACCAACACATTCATCGTCGCCCTGGTCGTCGCCGTGTACAGTATGTTCCCTGGAGCCGCCTATTCATTAGGTACCGTATTGCTCGTTCCCGGAAGTTTGATTCTTTTGCTTCTGGCCCTGCGGAGTGCCTTCCTTGTATTCTCACATGTAGCAGATGACTACAGAAAGCCTCTGACCTACGTAACGGGGATCACGGGCTTATTGATTCCGGGTCTGCTCATCAGTGTACTGCCCATTTCCCACGGACCATATATCGACTTCAGCGACGGACAGACCCTTCATCTGGGGAAATTGTTTAGCAGCCCACATGAATATGCTTTCTTCGGATTCGCCGTCGCAAGTACGCTATTTCTGTCATCTCTTCTTCTTGCTGACTACTCCAAGGCTTCAAAGGAATTCGAAGCCTTCAAAGTATATCGCCGGGACGCTCTGATCATCGGTCCCATCTCGGTTGTCATGGCCTTTCTCATCATGTTCACCATGAAAAACGAGGCAAGATGGATTTACGATCGTATGATGGACGACCTGCCGATCCTACTCGTCTCTCTTCTAGGGTTCCTTGTCGCGGGAGGTGCTTTGTTCCTTCCGACGAACAAGGAAGGGATGAAAGGGATGCCCCGGGTGGCCGTCATTGCGGTTACCTTTCAATATGTACTGGCAAGTTATGTGTACGGTAAGGCACATTTACCATATATCATTTATCCTGAGGTTACGATCCAATCGGGTTTTACCGATCCCAACTCCTTTAAGGCTGTATTCATCACCTATATCGTCGGGTTCATCATCCTGTTCCCCGGTTTTGTCTACTTCTGGAGTTTATTCATGAATGATAAACGGTATTTGCGGCAAAAAAGTGAATAAATCCGCTCCGGGACTCCCGGGGCTTTTTTCATTCCCATCCGTCAGGTAGATTAGTTGCCTATCCGCACTCCTACACTTTACACTTACGATAGAACCTTATGAAAAGGATGATGGAAGATGGCACAAACGATTAAAGGCAAAACGGCTTATATTACGGGGGCTGCCCGGGGAATCGGAAAGGCGACTGCATTAGAGCTTGCCCGTGAAGGCGTTCATGTCGGGTTGATCGCGCGCACAGAAAGCACCCTGGCACAAGTGGCGGAGGAAGCACGATCCCTTGGAGTGAAAGCCAGTGTGGCTGTAGCGGATATTTCCGATATGGAACAAGTGGATAGGGCCGTTTCTAAACTTAAGCATGAACTGGGACCGGCAGACATCTTAATCAATAACGCCGGTATCGGAACGTACGGTCCGTTCCTGGACATCGATCCCGAAGAGTGGAAACGGACCTTTGAGGTCAATGTATTCGGAACCTACTATGTAACCCGTGCCGTCCTGCCCCAGCTGATCGAGAAGAACCGGGGGGACATCATCAATATCTCATCGAGCAGCGGCTTGAAAGGGACTGAAGGAAGCACGGCATACAGTGGATCGAAGTTTGCCGTCCAAGGAATGACAGAGGCACTGATGCAGGAAGTCCGAAAACATAACATCCGTGTCATGACCCTGAATCCGAGCCTCGTGGCCACGGACCTGACCTTTGGAGATAAGCTTGAGGAAGCAGACAAGGAAAAGTATATGCAGCCCGAGGATTTGGCAGAGCATATGGTCTCCCAGCTGAAATTACACCAGAGGATCTTCATCAAACAATCCCTTCAGTGGGCGACGAATCCGTTTTAAATGAAAGAAAGCCAGGGAGCATGTGCTCTCTGGCTTTTATCTGTGTTGATCGACTAAACGTGTTGGAAAGGATTCCTTAAACAGTGTCACGGCATTCAAGCGCTTTCTGTTGAGTTCCACGCCGATTCCGCTTCCCTCCAATCGTTCCACCACACCATTTCTCACAACGACCGGAGATATAATGATGTCTTCATCCCAATACTTCGAGGAGGAAGAGATATCACCTGGAACCCGGAATCCTTCAAGGGTTGAAAGCGTCAGATTATGAGCCCGGGACACCCCGAATTCGATCATCCCGCCGCACCAAACCTTGATCCCGTTTTCCCGGCACAACCGGTAGATCTCAAGCGCACTCGTGTATCCCCCGACCCTGCCAAGCTTGATGTTGACCACTCCACAGCTTTTCAAATGTATGGCACTCTTCATGTCGTGGGGGGTCACGATACTTTCATCAAGGCAGATCGGTGTCGTTATCTCCTTTTGCAATAGGGAATGTTCAATCAGATCGTCGACCCCAAGCGGCTGTTCGATCATCTCTAACTCAAATTCATCCAAAGCCTGAAGCTTTGTTATGTCTTCAAGACTATACGCTGAATTGGCATCGGCTAATAGAGAGAGCGCAGGGAAATGGGTACGTAATTCCTTTACAATTTCCCTGTCGGCTCCCGGGGAAATTTTCAACTTGATTCGCTGATACCCTTCCTCGACCAGGTCTTCGGTCTGTTTCACCATCTCTTTCAACGTTCCCGATCCAACAACAGCCCCGGCAAGAATTTCTTTACGCGTCCCGCCGATCACGTTCCATAGAGGCTCACCTTGCTGCCTGGCATAAAGATCCCATAAGGCCATTTCAAGGGCAGCCTTCGCCATGGCATTTCCCCGTACCGTTTCGAACCGCTTCCCGATTTCCTCAGGATGGTGAAATGGTTTACTATTCATAAGGGGAATCAACACATCCTTCAGCATGTGAAAGGATGTTTTCACCGTCTCTTCCGTATACCATGGCGTGGAAAAGGCGACTCCTTCCCCCAGTCCGCACATTCCATCACTGTCCCTGACTTCGACGATAATGCCTTCACGGTCTTTAACCGTTTGAAGATGGGTCACAAATGGCTTCTTTAAAGGCATGGAAACAACATGAAGGGTGATGGATTCAATCTTCATCGGCAACCATCCCTTTTTCCCACTGCTCTCTTAAAACTCTCCTCAGCAGTTTGTTTGACGCATTTCGTGGAAGTTCATCTACAAATACGAATTTTTTCGGACGTTTATAAGACGCCAGGTTCTTCTTACAGTGTGTGATGATTTCCTCTTCTGTAAGATGATTTTTCTTTACAACGAACGCACACGGCATCTGCCCCCATTCGTCACTTGCAACGCCTGCCACACCTGCATCCTCCACCCCGTCACAGCTGAGGAGGACACTCTCGATTTCTGCGGGATACACATTTTCCCCTCCGGAAATGATCAAATCTGAACGCCGGTCGAGGACAAATAAGAATCCATCTTCATCCACATATCCGATGTCCCCCGTATGGAACCAGCCGGATTCAAAGCTTTTGGCGTTGGCTTCTTCTCTCTGGTAATATCCATTCGTCACATTCGGCCCTTTTACGAGGATCTCCCCTTCTCGATTCGATCCTTCACTCTTGATCTTCAATTCAGAAGGGAAGAGGGGCTTTCCGGCCGATCCGAGCTTAGACATACTGTACTCTGGCGACAATGTCACAATCTGGGAGGCCGTCTCTGTCATACCATAGGTTTGGAAGACCGGTACCTCTTTTTCTTTACACTTCTCCAATAAGGGAAGCGGCGCAGGACCACCACCCAGCAGCATGCAGCGGAAACTTGGATGATAGGTTTCATCCCCCAGGTCTTTCATCAAACGGGAGAGCATATTGCTGACAACCGACATGATGGTGACATTCCCGGACCTCAATTCCCGGTTGATCCCCGCCACATCGAAGGTTTCAAACAGACGTACGTTCATTCCGTAAATGACGCTTCTCATCAGGATTGAGTAACCACTGATATGAAAAAGGGGTACGGAACAAAGCCATGTATCATTTTCATTTATACCAAGATTCAGGGAAGAACCAATGGCACTCCACCAATGGTTGCCGTACGATTGAAGGACACCCTTTGGCGCTCCCGTCGTACCCGATGTGTACATGACCGAGCATGCTTGGTCTAATTGAAAATGATCCTTCACCTCAAAGTCTGTCGGGTCAGTTTCGAATAACTGAGAGAAAGAGACTCCCTCCACTTCTTCCCCCAAAAAAGAAAGCTTCCCTGCAAATTCATCATCATAAATGACCGTCCCTAATCCCATATCTTGAATCTGGAAAGAAAGTTCATTTTCACTTAACTTATTGTTTAACAGTACAGTCGTGAAACCGAGCTGTTGAATGGCATGAACAAGGAAGACAGACTCCACTTTGTTTTTAATCATGAGTCCCAAAAAAGGATGAGACGAATGTTTTGCGATGGTATGTAGCTGTTTCCCGATCGAAATGGCTTTTTCCCAAAGCTCACTAAATGTATACTCCACATCCCCATTGCTTAACGCCATCCGGTCGGGGGTTAAAAACGCTCGTTGTTTCAGCCAGTTAGGTAATTCCTGTGTAGTCATCCTGTCAATCTCCATTCCTTTCGTATTGGTTCACTTTTCATTTAAAAAAGCCCGATGAATCCATATCAGATTCATCAGGCCACCCTCAAATCAAGGGAAACGAGGGAATTGTCCGAAGTCCGGCTTACGCTTTTCTTTGAATGCGTCGCGTCCTTCTTTTGCTTCTTCCGTTGTGTAGTAAAGAAGGGTAGCGTCACCTGCAAGCTGCTGCAGACCTGCCAGTCCATCTGTATCTGCGTTGAATGAAGCCTTTAAGAAACGAAGGGCAGTCGGGCTCTTCTCAAGCATTTCTGATGCCCATTGAACCGTTTCCGCTTCAAGCTGCTCGTATGGAACCACTGTATTGACAAGACCCATATCAAGCGCTTCCTGTGCATTGTACTGACGGCATAGATACCAGATTTCTTTCGCTTTCTTGTGGCCGATGATGCGTGCAAGATATCCTGCACCGTATCCAGCGTCAAAGCTTCCTACTTTAGGACCTGTTTGTCCGAAGATTGCATTGTCAGCGGCAATCGTAATATCACATACGACGTGAAGGACGTGTCCGCCTCCGATCGCATAACCGGATACCATTGCAATGACAGGCTTAGGAATCACGCGGATCAGACGCTGTAAATCCAATACATTCAAGCGAGGAATTTCATCTTCCCCTACATATCCGCCGTGACCGCGTACACGCTGGTCTCCGCCTGAACAGAATGCTTTCTCACCTGCACCTGTTAAAACGATGACACCCACCTTGGAATCGTCGCGTGCATAAGCAAATGCATCGATTAATTCCATGACGGTTTTAGGACGGAATGCGTTGTGAACTTCTGGTCGATTGATCGTGATCTTAGCGATCCCATTGTATGTTTCGTATAAAATATCTTCGTAATTTCTTTCTGAAACCCATTCAAAAGCCATTGGTTTGTTCCTCCTTTATGTAGTTAAAAGTAGTTCCTCTATTATTGTACCAAACTTTCGCGATTCTTCCACATGAATTGCATGACCGGTGTTGGAAAATGTCAGGATTTGAAAATCGGGATTGAGATTTTTCATCTCTTCTGCAATATGGACGAACTTATGATCCAGTTCGCCCACGAGTAACAGGACTGGGCATGTCAGTTCACCAAGCCTGTCCCATAAAGAATCCTGGGCACCGGTCCCCATCCCTTTCAAGCTATTGGATAAGCCTGTGGCCGATTGCCTCAGGCGCTGCTGCCTGATGTCGGAACGTTCCCTATCCGATAATCTCTTCTGAGAAGCGAACAAGGGAATCTCCTGCCAGAAGTCGACAAACTCTTCGATGCCTTCCCTTTCTATTCTGTCCGCCAGTGCATGATCCTTCTTCCGGCGATCTTCTCTTTCTTCACTCGTCTTCAATCCGGGAGAGGCGCTTTCCAGAATCAATGCCTTCACTTTTTCAGGATAGGTCAAGCTGAAGTGAAGTGCCAAACGCCCACCCATCGAATACCCGACCAACACTGCGTTGTCGATGTCGAGCTCATCAAGTAGAGTGTATATATCTGCTGCAACCCGCTCCATTGTGTATCTTGTGACGTCTCTCGGGGAATCCGTACGGCCATGACCAATCAGATCAACGCTGATACATCGATATGCAGCAGACAATTGATCGGTGACCCTGGACCACGTTGTTGTGTCGCCTGTGAAGCCGTGAAGGAAAACCAAAGGGTCTCCCTCCCCTTTCACTTCTACAAAATAATGGATATCATTCACTTGAAGAATCAAGATTTTCCCCCTTTAAGTTCTGCGTCATTTCCCGGGAAACAAAATTCCACAATTTACGATGATTTGCTACATTTTCTTCCCGATTGGTCACTACCTCAATGATCTTTATTCCCTTGCTATGCTCTGCTTCCTGGAGAGCCGGGATGAATTCTTCCTGGGTTCCAACATGGAAATAATGTGCGCCGTATAGTTTGGCTGCGTGAGCGAACTCCAAATCCATCGGGGTTCCGAACAGGTCTTCGAAGTAAGTCTGGTCACCTGCTTGGGGCAGGTAGGAAAAAATCCCGCCACCGTTATTGTTCATCACCACAATCGTTACATCCAATTGATATTTCCTCGCTGTTAATAACCCATTAAGATCATGGAAGAAGGCGAGATCCCCAATCAGGAGATACATCGGCTGAGATACCGTACTCATACCGAGAGCAGTGGATACCACTCCGTCAATCCCGTTGGCTCCGCGGTTGGCGAAGATCCGCTGGGACCTGTCATTCGTGAAAAAGTATGTATCCAAATCACGGATCGGCATGCTGTTGCTGGAAAACAAGGTGGATCCTTCAGGCAAATGCTGTATCAACTGATGGACCGCCATTCCTTCATCCCAGGATTGGTGACCCTTGGTGAGTAAACCCTTCGTATCCATATTGACACGCTTCCACTCATCCAGCCAGCCCATATTCCTTTGTCCACTTTGGTCCATAAAGCTCTGACAAAAGAGGTTTTCCCCGCAGTGAATGAAATCGGTACCGCGTGCCGTCGGATCCTGCCACTCTTCCCCTTTACTCAAAACCCACGCCGGAATATCCGGCAGGCCTTTCAGGTACAGCATAAGCGCCTTCGATACGGGCATGGCACCGAAACGGATAATGAGATCTGGTTGAAGTGATTCTTTCAGTTCATCAATTCTTAAGAAAGTGTCGTAGCAGTCAATGATATTGTCTTTGGAATGGTTCCCGCTCCGGACGAAGGACAGTGGGTCCGCTACGACAGGCAGCGCATATTCCTCGGCAAATCGTACGATGGACGGAACAGCCTCTTCACTTAGCCCCGGTCCGCACACGATGAGGCCCCGCTTCGAATTCATTAATGTTTCCTGAAGTTCATTCTTGTTGTCAGGAGATAGCTGCCGGTCTCCTTGAAGGACCCTCTTTGCCGTTCTTCCACTTGAGAATTCAAATTTTTGTAAATCCGGGATCAACGGTTCCCTAAATGGGAAATTATAATGAACCGGACCTTCCGGATAGCCTGTTGAAAGAGCTACGCCCCTGACAGCAGATGATCGCGCATACTGGAGCATGGACGGGATGCTTTCAGGCAATGCCATGTCGATGGACCACTTCACGTGTTTCCCGTAAAGATCGATCTGATCAATGGCTTGTGGGGCACCCACTTCTCTCAGTTCATGGGGCCGATCGGCTGTCAGCACAATGAGGGGCACCTTTGCATAGCGGGCTTCAATGACAGCAGGATAGTAATTGGCCCCGGCCGTCCCGGAACTGCATAGGATGGCTACGGGCTTTTTCTTGGCCTTGGCGATCCCCAACGCAAAAAAAGCCGCAGAGCGTTCATCCACATTGATATACGTCTTCACCCCGGGATGGTGCGCGAATAACAACGCTAAAGGAGTAGAACGAGAGCCGGGACTGATGACGACTTCGTCTACTCCATTTCCAACCAATTCTTCAATGAAGGCCGCTAAATAATCTGTAAGTTTCTTCTGATGTTCATCAATCACGTACGGTCCCTCCTAATGCCCGGAGCATCGGCCGAAATTTCATCTGTGTTTCCTTAAACTCACTTTCAGGTTCAGAGTCGGCTACGATTCCACACCCTGCATACAAGTAGGCCTTGTCTCCCTGAAGGAGGCCCGAGCGAAGGGCCACGGCATATTCACCATTTCCATAGGCATCGATCCAACCGATGGGAGCGGCATATAGACCACGGTCCATATCTTCCTCCTGCCTGATCACATGCATCGCCTTATCCCTCGGGACACCACCCAGTGCGGGAGTGGGATGTAATTTTTCAACAAGGCTCAAAAGCGATGTATTCTCGGATGCCTGTCCGATGACCGGTGTATAGAGATGCTGGATATCCTTGAGCTTCATAAGCTGTGGCGTAGAAGGAATCGAAAGTGCGTCACAAAATGGGTTGAGGGCCTGTTGGATGCTATCCACAACAAGCTGATGTTCGTACCTGTTCTTTTCATCCTCGAGGAGCTCTTCCCCAAGTTTCTCATCACTTTCCAAGGTATCCCCCCTGGCAATCGAACCCGCCAGGCAGGTGGAGAGGATTTCTTCCCCTGTTTTCTTTACGAGTCGTTCCGGAGTTGCGCCGATAAAGCAGCTTCCTTCCCATTCAAAGCTGAATACGAAGCTGTCAGGCTGCTGCTTCCATAGATTATCCAATACGAAATCAGAGGTCACCTGTTGGTCGAATGACACTTCACATTTCCTCGCAAGGACGACTTTATCCATCTCACCCTTCTGCATGCGATTCACTACACTCTGGACGGACTCCTTCCATTCTTCAGGTTTTACATCACGGTTCCCGATCCACTCAGGGCGTTCAGGAATGATGGCCTTCCGGGCATTTGCAAGAAGCTCTTCCTTCAATCTGATACGTTCATGGAATAAGCTTTCATCCTCATCCGGATGACAGATGACATTCATCGTCAAATAATTCGTTTTTTCAGGCTTTGTTAACATGAACATCGGGAGTTGGAATGTCCCCGTAGAGAATTGACTCCACTCTTCACTGTTGCCGTTCATCGGATCGAAACGAAACCCGCCGTATAATAGTGGACCTGTTCCTGCCCATTTTTCCCCTGTCATGATCACAGATTCCCCGATAAAGCGCTTCCACTCGCTCTCAACGGTAAAAAAGCGCTCTTCCCTTTCATCTGTAGACAAAATGTGAGCCGCTCCGAGCCCTACCAATGTGATGGTATGATCGCGGTCCTTCCATAGGAAGCGCTCTCCATGAAAAGAGTTTCCTCCATAATAAAAAGAAAGAGGATCTAAGGCATCCACTTCCTCCACTATACTGAGAAGGACGGGGCGATGTATTTGTTTAGCCTTCATTCTGGCTGAATCATATGCTTTTTCAATATTGGTCTTATGGATGGTAACCAATTGAATTCCCCCAAACAAAATCACGTACAATAGTCAAACTTACTATAAGATACACCTGTATTTATGGTGTGTCAACGGAGTTCAAGACATGTTTAAAATATTTATCCTTATTATATATAATAAACCCTTTTTCTTCTTTTGAGAAACCAAAAGCTTTGTAAAAGTCCTCAATTCCTGGAAAATAGAACCTTCACGAATTTGTAGAAAATGATTGACAGTCCCCTTCCCTTTACCTACACTTTAATCTGTAAAGGAATTGTAATGTTTTCTGAAAATTCCTTATTGCGTAAGGGAGAGAGAATGATGGAACAACAAGCATCCAACGTGTTGGAATCAGATAAAGGGTGGAAGATCTGGTGGCAATTAACCCGGCCCCACACTCTTACAGCGGCATTTGTACCTGTATTATTAGGAACGGTACTTGCGCTGCAATTTACGAAAGTGGACATTTTGCTGTTTGCAGCCATGCTGGTTGCCTGCCTGTTGATCCAGGCGGCTACGAATATGTTCAATGAATATTATGATTATAAGAGGGGCCTGGATACAGAGCACTCGGTAGGAATCGGCGGAGCGATCGTCCGTAATGGTGTCAAACCATCTACGGTCATCAACCTTGCCTTTTCACTATACGGGATCGCCCTTCTGTTAGGGATTTATATCTGTCTTAATAGTACATGGTGGCTGGCTCTCATAGGAATAGTGTGCATGGCAGCGGGGTACTTTTATACTGGCGGACCAATGCCAATTGCTTACACACCATTCGGCGAAATCGTAGCCGGATTTTTCATGGGATTTGTGATCATCCTCATCTCATTTTACATCCAGACAGGCTACATCAATGGGGACAGCGTCCTCATCTCGATTCCGGTTTCCATATTGGTAGGTTCCATATTATTGGCCAACAATATCCGTGACCTCGATGGTGATAAGGAAAACGGCCGCAAAACCATTGCGATCCTGTTAGGAAAAAAAGGGGCGATCATCCTCTTAGGCAGTATGTTTGTCGTTTCCTACGCCTGGATCATCGGGTTGGTCGTAACGGGAATCTCATCCCCATGGCTGTTCGTAGCCTTTTTGAGCATCCCTAAAGCAATCAAAGCAACAACAGGATTCATCGGGAAAACACAACCCATCGAAATGATGCCCGCCATGAAAGCCACGGCACAAACAAATACCATCTTTGGTTTCCTGTTATCCATTGGATTATTACTTGCTTATATGCTGTAGAAAGATTTAGGTTCCCTTGTTAAACCGCTGTTGATTTCCGTGCAACAGCTAGAACCGTTTAAATACCTTTTATATGCTTTTACAAAACAAAAAAATCCGAACGACTTCGACTTTCTAATGAAGAATCTCGAATGATTGTTCGGATTTTTTTATTTTGACTAAACCAATTCCTTTTATTGTTTTCTCTCTTGGCCCTTCAATTTCTGATGTTTATCCTTTTTAAGAAATATAAAACTAATGTTGATTGGAACGGAAGGTGCTCGACTCCTGCGGGAAACGCTGGAGAGGTGAGACTCCGGAGGCGCAGCCGAGGAGGCTCACCGCCAGCCCCGCGGAAAGCGAGCACCTGAAGTGGAAATCAACCACCACTCGCTAATAGTATTATTTTTCAGAAAAAACCTTTTATGTTTTAACCTTCCCACTTTCGGATAAAGTATGGTTAGGACAAGATTTAAGCGAACATAATGAAGGATGTGAAGAAATTGCTGACAGACAGCCAAAAACAGACATTAAAACAAGAATTGGTTCAACAGGAAAAGCAGTTAAAGGAACATTTACATCAGGATTTGGATAATCTTCACCATACAAACGAACGCGATAACACAGGAGAACTTTCCCTTTACGATAACCATCCGGCCGATATGGGTACAGAGTTATATGAACGGGAGAAGGATTTCGCCATCGATGATCATGCGAAGCTTGAACTGGATAAAATCCAACAAGCCCTGCAAGCGATCGAAGCCGGTACGTACGGAGAATGTAAAGAGTGCGGACAGGATATCCCTTACGAACGCCTCGAAGTCATTCCGACGACTCTCTATTGTAAGGACCATACACCGGAGAAGTCGACACCACAGGATAGGCCGGTAGAAGAAGATGTACTGCAGCCGCCAGTCGATAATGAATTCAGACATGAGACAGATGGGAATGTGCGCGACGACCACGACAGCTTCCAGGAAGTCGGCCGTTTCGGTACTTCTGAAACCCCCTCCGACTTTGAAGGGGATCACGAAGATTACTCAGACCTGTATCAGGATGAGGACACATCGGAAGGGTTCACCGAGGATTTTGAATCATTCGTCGGGACCGACATGGAAGGATCGAACCGTAAAGCCTATCCGTCGAAAACACATGAAGAGTATGAAGACATGCTTGATGAGAACGATATGGAATCTCCTCTGGGTGACATCCCCTATAAAGATGGAGACAGCTATGTATCCGACAAGAAGAAAAAATAGAAAAAACGCTTGGGATCCGATTCCCAAGCGTTTTTTCTATTTCATTAAACTCCCCTGTGCAATGCCCCATATGTCCTTCGCATATTGCTCGATTGTCCGGTCACTGGAGAAATAGCCGGAATTGGCAATGTTCTGCAGGCACATCCTTGACCAGTGCTCTTTGTTTTCATACGCCTTTCCTGCCTGTTCATGCACCCTTACGTAGGAATCGAAATCCCTCAGGACAAAGAATTGATCATTCTCAGTCAGTAACGAATCATAAATGGTTTCGAAATGATCACCTGCATCAGGCAGGGTATCATCAATCAACTGGTTCAACACCTTTTTGATCCTTGTATCGTAGTGGAAGTACTCCATGGCGTAATAGCCTCCATGGTTCTGATATTTCATCACTTCCTCAGCCGTTAATCCGAATATAAAGATATTTTCTCGCCCGACCTGTTCCAGGATCTCAATATTGGCACCGTCAAGTGTCCCAAGGGTCAAAGCACCGTTCATCATGAACTTCATATTCCCCGTACCGGACGCTTCTTTACTTGCCGTTGAGATCTGCTCGGACAAGTCAGCTGCCGGGATGATCTCTTCTGCAAGGGACACCCGGTAATTTTCAAGGAACACGACTTTAATGCGCCCTTTCACAAGCGGGTGATCATTTACGAGATCTGCTACAGAGTGGATCAACTTAATGATCTTTTTTGCATAATAGTAACCCGGGGACGCCTTTGCCCCGAAAATGAATGTACGTGGATGAAAATCAAATCCCGGATCTTCCACACAGCGATTGTACAGGTGAAGGATATGCAACACATTCATTAACTGACGTTTGTATGCATGAAGCCGCTTCACCTGGATATCGAATATCGAAGACGGATCGACAATGATACCATTGCTTTCATATATCAGCCCGGCAAGCTTTTGTTTATTTCCCTGCTTCACATCATACAGGTCTTTCAGGAATGCCGTATCATGATGATACTCCTTCAGCTTCACCAGTTTGGAAGGGTCTTTGATCCACTCATCCCCGATCGAAGAGGTAATCAGGTTCGAAAGGGATGGGTTGCTATTAAGGAGCCACCTTCTATGGGTGATCCCATTGGTCTTACTATTAAATTTTCCAGGATAATATTGATAGAATAAGTTCATTTCCCGCTGCTTCAGGATTTCCGTGTGGATCTTTGCCACACCGTTCACACTGAAGCTTCCTACAATGGCAAGATGGGCCATTTTGACTTCATTATGAGAGATGATCGCCATGTCCTCTATCCTCTTCCACTCACCGGGATATTCTTTCCATAATTCCCTGCAGAACCGTTCATTGATTTCATTCACAATCATGTGGATTCTTGGCAGGAGGGGCTGGAATATACGAATCGGCCATCTCTCCAGTGCTTCTGACAGCGTCGTATGGTTTGTATAGGCGAATGTATTCGTCGTGATTTCCCATGCTTCTTCCCATTCAAAGGAGTATTCATCCAGAAGGACCCTCATCAACTCCGGAATGGCAAGAACCGGATGGGTATCATTGATATGGATAGAAATATTCTCATGCAGTTCCTTCAGATCCCCATTTCGGTACAAATACGAATCCAAAATGGATCGGATACTTGCTGACACCAGGAAGTATTGCTGCTTCAGGCGCAGGATCTTCCCTTCCTCGTGGGTATCGTCTGGATAAAGAAATTCCGTGATGGCTTCTGTATCACGCTTGTATTTCATCATATCTTTTCCCGCTTTATAGGCGGCAGGCTCGGCACTCCATAATCGCAGCGTATTGACCGTCGACGTTTCGAACCCCACTACGGGCATATCATACGGAACCGCCGCGACGATTTCTGCATCTACATGTCGAAACCTTAAGACATCCTTTTCCGTATAGGATTCCACCTTCCCCCAGAAAGGCACTTCGACTGTCAGGTCGGATTTGCGGACCTCCCAAACATGTCCATGACGCAGCCACTGTTCCGGAAGCTCCATCTGAAATCCGTTCACGATCTTTTGTTCGAACAATCCATGCTTATAACGGATACCATATCCATGACCGGGTAAATTGAGGGAAGCCAGGGAATCCAGAAAGCAGGCGGCTAAACGGCCAAGGCCGCCATTTCCCAGTCCTGCATCGTGCTCCACCTCTTCCATTTCCGCAAGGTCGATTCCAAGATCCTTAAGCCCTTTATCCACAATTTCGTAGATCCCCAGATTCGTCAGATTTTGCCGTAGCAGACGCCCCAGCAGGAACTCGATGGATAAATAATACACCTGCTTTTGTTTATTGAAACGGTACTGCTCATTCGTATGGATCCAGTTCATCGAAATATATTCACGTATCAAATGGCCTAACGTGAAAAACTGATCCTGACTGGTGGACTCAGGAAACGTCTTTCCATACATCATTTCAAGCTTCTTCAGAAACAATTCTTTAAATTCAATCGGATCAGAAAACATGGCTTTCACTCCTTGATACCAGGTCAGCGTATAGTTGATTATATTTAAAGGCCGATTGGGCCCAACTATAATCCTTATTCATTGCATTACGTACAATATGATTCCATGTTTCCGGATCTTCGTGGTAATACGATAGGGCTCTTCTATAGGTGTAAAGCATATCGTGAGCATTAAAGTTTTTGAATGAGAAGCCGTTGCCGCTCTTTGTCTCCTCATTGTAGGATTCAACGGTATCGTTCAACCCGCCTGTCTCCCTTACAAGTGGCAGGGCCCCGTATCTCATGGCGATCAACTGTCCCAGCCCGCAAGGCTCGAACTTGGAAGGCATCAGGAACAGATCACTGGCGGAATAGATCTGCTTCGCCAGTTCTTCATTGAAGCCGATCTGTACTCTGACCTTATCAGGATACGTCCACTCCATTTCCCTGAAAAACTGTTCAAACTCCCAATCACCTGTCCCCAACAGGACAAACTGTACATTTTCCTGGATCATCTCATGAAAGACGCCCCTGATGATTTCAAGACCCTTTTGGTTCGTCAGTCTCGAAATGATGGACACAAGTGGGATTCCTTCATCCTCATGAAGTCCGAGGCTTTTTTGCAGATGAAGCTTTGCCTGCTTCTTTCCTTGAAGATTCCCGCTGAAGAAAGGAAACTCCCCGTCATCAGGATTATACACTTCATCATCAATCCCATTGAGGATCCCCAATAATTGGTTATACCGCTGACCAAGTATATTATGAAGCTTTTCCCCGTAGTAAGGCGTGAGGATTTCCTCTTTATACGTAGGACTGACCGTTGTAACGAAGTCCGAAGAAATGAGCGCGCCTTTCATGAAATTGATATTTCCATAAAATTCGAGGTATTCATGATGAAAATACTTCTCCGGGATAGCGAGTAACTCCGTCATCACCTCTTTAGGGTAGATTCCTTGAAATTGCAGATTATGAATCGTGAATACGCTGCGGATGAATGAGTAGCCCGGTCTCTCCTGATACTCGCTTCTGAGTAAGAACGGAACCATGCCCGTGTGCCAATCATGACAATGAATCACATCAGGATAGAAATCAAGAACAGCGATACTTTCCAATACTGCCCTTGTAAAAAAGGAGAATCTCTCCCCATCGTCAAAGTATCCGTATAAACGATCCCGGTTAAAATAATATTCATTATCCACAAAATAATAGGTCACGCCATTTTCACTGTACTCTTCAATTCCACAATACTGATTTCTCCAGCCCACTGACACGAAAAATTCTTTCTTCCGCTTCATTCTTGAACGGAATGCTTGAGGGATCCCGCCGTATTTAGGCAGAATCACCCTGACATCCGTGCCTAAACTTCTTAACTCCTTGGGCAAAGCGCCTGCAACGTCCGCCAAGCCCCCGGATTTAATAAATGGGACACACTCAGATACTACAAATAACACTTTCACGAATTCATCAGCGCTCCTTGAATCATCCCTTTGCGAATGACAATTGGATTGTTTGCTTCCCCGATAAGCTTGACACCATCTTCTATCTTCACATCTTTATCCAGAATCACATTCTCCAGTACACAGTTATCTCCAATTTGGCTCTTCTGCATAATGATGCTGTTAGAAATTGTGGTATTCCTGCCGACCTTCACCGCTCTGAACATGGTAGAATTCTTCACTTTGCCTTCAATGAAGCATCCATTGGCGATGATGCTGTTTTTCACACTTGCAGCTGATGTGTAGCGTGTCGGCGGCTCATCCTTTACTTTCGTATAAATAGGCATATCTTTCTTGAACAGCTCTTTCCAATAGGATAAGTTCATAAGCTTCATGCTGGCATCATAGTATTCTTCAATGGAATCAATCGTTTGAACAAATCCTTCATGCTCATATCCGCACACCTTAAATCCGCCATCCATGTCATCCACCACATCCTGCATACACGTATAGCCCGTCTCACGCCTGTTCCCGATCAAATCAATCAGTGTAGACGTTTTGACTAAGTACATGTCTAAGGAGCTGCCATTGTAACGCATTTCCGTTATATCACAACCGATACGGATATGACGCTCCAGTACGGGTTGATAATCGATGTTACATAACGTGAAGCAATTGCTGATCAGGGCGTATTCCTGTGTACTGCGTCTGAAATAGTCCATATGATGGGCAAAGTGATTAAAGGACCCGACACCTTCTTCATTCGCTTCCAGTCCAGGGGCAGGAAAGAAAAACAAGCCATCCCTCTTCCGGTTCAGATCCCAGTTCTTCCCTGATCCGAGGTGATCCATCAGTGATCTGTATTGAAACTTTGGAAAGATTGCAACGCTGCCGATATCGGAATTCACCATATTGGAAAGGACAAAGTCAATCAACCGGTATCTCCCGGCAATGGGAAGGGCCGCTAATGAGCGATGTAATAATAAATCCTCCAAGGAATCGTAGTAACTCGTAGCGTCAATAACACCAAGCATCGTATTTTTCAAAACACTTCTCCTCCTCTAATGTTGTTAAGATGGTCTTGAACCTTACACTCTTTCCTGTTCCAGCAGTGCTTCAATGAATGATTCCGTCACGAGGATCACTTCATCAGATCCCTCTTCCGGCATGATGCACAATCCCTTTGGAACCCTTACATTCGATGGCACGATCGCCTGCTCGATATAGGCATTTTCTTCAACGACAGCGTCCGGCATGATGACTGAACGACTGACATGCGCTCCCTTTTTCACCGTTGTTCCCTGGAAGAGGACGGACTTTTGAATCGTTCCTTCAATCGTACATCCTTCATTTACAAGAGATCCCTCCACAAGGGCGTCTTCTGAAATATATTGAGGCGGCTCATTCGGATTAACCGAATACACTCTCCAATCATGATCGAACAGATTCAATTCATTCTCTTCATCTATCAGGTCCATATTCGCTTCCCAAAGGCTCTTGACCGTTCCGACATCCTTCCAATAGCCTTCAAATGGATATGCCATCAGTTTTTTCTTTTCATCAAGTAGGAGAGGAATGACATCCTTCCCAAAGTCATGGCTCGAATCCGGATTCCGTTCATCCATCTCCAAATAATCCTTCAGCACGGAATAATTAAAGATGTAAATGCCCATCGAAGCAAGATTGCTTTTCGGGAAAGGTGGTTTTTCTTCAAACTCCGTGACACGCATATCCTCATTCGCGTTCATCAGTCCGAAGCGGCTCGCTTCATCCCACCCCACTTCAATGACTGAAATCGAGACATCTGCTTTTTTCTCGATATGATAATCAAGCATTTTACTATAATCCATTTTGTAAATGTGATCACCCGACAGAATCAATACGTACTCGGGATCGTATTGCTCAAGGTAATTCATATTTTGATAAATGGCACTGGCCGTCCCCGTATACCAGCGCATTTCGGATGATTCAGCATATGGGGGCAGGACGGTCACACCACCGTTTTTACGGTCAAGGTCCCATGCACTCCCGATCCCGATATAAGAATTCAATACCAGGGGCTGGTACTGGGTAAGAACACCGACAGTGTCGATACCTGAGTTCGTACAATTGCTCAGGGTAAAATCAATGATACGGTACTTTCCTCCAAATGGTACGGCCGGTTTCGCCAGACTCTTCGTCAATGAACTTAACCTGCTCCCTTTTCCACCTGCTAACAACATGGCCACACATCTACCTTTTGCCATTACTCTTCTCCCCTTTCACTCGATTGGTCTTAAATAAACGGCTGCGTATGGTGGAATCGTCATTTCCACATACCCATCTCTTCCATGATACGGCTCATTGTGCACGGTAAGCGGGTTGGGATTCACCTGATGGGAACCTCCAAACCTTTCATCATCACTATTCCAAATCTCTTCATACGAAGAAACCTTATCTACTCCCACCTTATACTGATGATACACATGGGGACTGAAATTGCAGATCACCACAAGATGATCTCCCTTCTCTATCCCATAACGGATGAAAGAGAAAATCTGCTGCTCTGCATTATTTACATCAACCCACTGGAATCCGTCTGAACGATGATCCATCTGAAATAATGGTTCAGCACCTTTATATAAATGCATAAGCTCTTTGAAATATGAATTGAATTTGTGATGAAATTCGTAATCCAATAAATGCCAATCCAATTCCTCAAGGTCCTTCCACTCTGAAAACGGGGCCAGTTCACTTCCCATGAACAGAAGCTTTTTTCCTGGATGAGCCATCATGAAGCCGAGGAGCAAACGGTATTGAGCGAATTTCTGCCAGTAATCCCCCGGCATTTTATTTAATAACGACTTCTTCCCATGCACCACTTCGTCATGGGAGAAGGGAAGAACATAATTCTCTGAAAACGCATATAACAACGAAAACGTAATGAGAGAATGCACATGCCTTCGTTCAGATGGATCGGTTTCCATATATTTAAGGACGTCATTCATCCATCCCATATTCCACTTATAATTAAATCCCAGTCCTCCATAATGAACAGGAGACGTCACCTGTGGCCAGTCCGTAGAATCCTCTGCAATCATCAGAATCGAAGAATCAAACTCAAAAACGGCCTTGTTCAAGTTTTTCAAAAACTGTATGGCGCCTTCATTCGGGTTAAGCTCACCCTGATTCGCCCAATAGATGATGTTCGCTACCGCATCGATCCTGAAGCCATCGATATGATACTGATCCATCCAGAAGCGGGCATTGGAAATCAGGAAGCTCCTCACTTCCCCTTTGCCTAAGTCAAAGTTCGCCGTTCCCCACGTATAATTCTCCCGGTCCCTTTCCTCACTGTACTCATAGGCAAACGAACCATCAAACTCATATAACCCATGCGCATCCTTACAAAAATGACCTGGGACCCAATCCAGGATCACGCCAATATTATGTAAATGACATTCATTCACAAATGCCATCAAATCATGTGGTGAGCCGTAGCGACTGGTAGGGGAATAATATCCCGTACCCTGATAACCCCAGGACCGGTCAAATGGATGCTCCGTGACAGGCAGCAGCTCAATATGGGTGAATCCCTGCTCTTTCACATGGGGAATCAATTGCTGCGCTAATTCCCTATAAGATAGAAACGTTCCTGCTTCCTTCTTCCACGTACCTAAATGGACTTCATAAATCGCCATAGGCTTGTCGTAGATCGTAGTGGATGATCGGTCCTCGAGCCACTTCTCATCTTCCCATTCAAAGCCCTCCAGCTCATACACGACGCTTGCCGTATGAGGACGCCTTTCAGAAGCAAACCCGTACGGATCCGCCTTCAGCTTCTTTGCCCCAAGGGGAGTCGTAATCTCATACTTATACGTTTCTCCCGCCAGATCCTTATCGACTCGAATCGTCCACAGACCTTCACTGTTCCGCTTTTTTAATTCATATCCATTCCCATTCCATTGATTAAAGGAACCCACCAATGAAACATGCCTTGCTTTCGGTGCCCAAACGCAAAATTCTGTATAGGTCCCAGTGGAATCCCTTCTCACATGTGCACCCATAAACTGATAGGCCTGCTGCAAATTTCCCTCATGAAACAAAAACACATCGTAATCTGTTATGGTCATTGCGTTCATCATCTCACCTACATTTTTTCAATCTACATAACTACTTTCTAACAACATCACCAAAATCCTCTTTATAATCGTCGTTCAATTACGACAATTTACTACATGGATATATGAAAAACCGGCCGATTTGGAAAGTTATTCTAAATGGTAAGGTTTACATTGTAAAAACATAGGGGAATTACGTTGAATTCATAGCGAAATTTGTCGAAAATTATTTTGTGAAAAAATTAATATTTGTAGGAAACATAGAGGGATTCCGGTACTTTGTATAGGATTATGGTTGGGTGGAAGATGGAATAGCGGTGTCGAATGAAGGGAGGAAAGAGGTGTTAGATTTTGATTTTTGATAATCATTGACCTTCTCTGCTGTTATGGGAAATTTGCTTTTGAGTGGAATAATGAGGAAGTTGTTAATAAACGGAGGAAAGTCGATAATATATCCATCGACGCAGAAACCTGGAACAAACTTTTTCTAAAACTTGCTTATATCAGCTTTATTCCATGACAAAGTGCTACTTGGAACAACAAAAAAAAGACTATCAACAATGATAGTCTCTTCATAATGACCCATACGGGATTCGAACCCGTGTTACCGCCGTGAAAGGGCGGTGTCTTAACCGCTTGACCAATGGGCCTTAATGGCGGAGAAGGAGGGATTTGAACCCTCGCGCCAGTTGCCCGACCTACACCCTTAGCAGGGGCGCCTCTTCAGCCACTTGAGTACTTCTCCAAATATGGCTCCGCAGGCAAGATTCGAACTTGCGACCGATCGGTTAACAGCCGATAGCTCTACCACTGAGCTACTGCGGAATAATGAAATGGTGGGCCTAAGTGGACTCGAACCACCGACCTCACGCTTATCAGGCGTGCGCTCTAACCAGCTGAGCTATAGGCCCAAAAATGAATTGGAGCGGGTGAAGGGAATCGAACCCTCATCATCAGCTTGGAAGGCTGAGGTTTTACCACTAAACTACACCCGCATTACAAAATAAAATATGGGGCGACTGATGGGAATCGAACCCACGAATGCCTGAACCACAATCAGGTGCGTTAACCACTTCGCCACAATCGCCATAATTTGTCTAAATAGAAAAATGGTGGCTCAGGACGGAATCGAACCGCCGACACATGGATTTTCAGTCCATTGCTCTACCAACTGAGCTACTGAGCCGTATTATATAGAAGATTAAATTTTCAATTGAACCATCAAAAGATAAATGGCGGTCCGGACGGGACTCGAACCCGCGACCTCCTGCGTGACAGGCAGGCATTCTAACCAACTGAACTACCGGACCAGAGTTTTTTGCGTAAGCAAAATAACTTTCATTACCTTCACGATAGTGAAAATAACTATCCTTGCGTGACTCATAAAAGAGCAAAGTTAATCTCTTATTAATAACAAGCAAAAATGGTATTGCGGGGACAGGATTTGAACCTGCGACCTTCGGGTTATGAGCCCGACGAGCTACCGAACTGCTCCACCCCGCGACGATAATATTTTTTAAAAGAGAAAATGGAGGAGGAAGGGGGATTCGAACCCCCGCGGGCTGTTACACCCCTGTCGGTTTTCAAGACCGATCCCTTCAGCCGGACTTGGGTATTCCTCCGTAATGAAAATGGTACTTGGTGGACCTTGTAGGACTCGAACCTACGACCGGACGGTTATGAGCCGTCTGCTCTAACCAACTGAGCTAAAGGTCCCTATTGGTAGCGGCGGAGGGGATCGAACCCCCGACCTCACGGGTATGAACCGTACGCTCTAGCCAGCTGAGCTACACCGCCAAGAAACATATAACATAGTATTAAGTTTCACTTTCGTAAAACATATAGGATTTTTTTGCTGTGCAAAATCACTGAAGATTATTTTGCTGGCGCAAAAAATCTTGGTGGAGCCTAGCGGGATCGAACCGCTGACCTCCTGCGTGCAAAGCAGGCGCTCTCCCAGCTGAGCTAAGGCCCCCAAAGAAGTGGTCGGGAAGACAGGATTCGAACCTGCGACCCCTTGGTCCCAAACCAAGTGCTCTACCAAGCTGAGCTACTTCCCGATATATGGCGCGCCCGAGAGGAGTCGAACCCCTAACCTTTTGATCCGTAGTCAAACGCTCTATCCAATTGAGCTACGGGCGCTAAATAGAATATTTTTTTCAATAAGTAACGTAAGGATAGATATTTTGCTTACGCAAAAATCTTTGGTGCCGAGGACCGGAATCGAACCGGTACGGTAGTCACCTACCGCAGGATTTTAAGTCCTGTGCGTCTGCCAGTTCCGCCACCCCGGCAAGTCTCTGGAGCGGAAGACGGGATTCGAACCCGCGACCCCCACCTTGGCAAGGTGGTGTTCTACCACTGAACTACTTCCGCAAAAGAAATGGTGCGGGTGAAGGGACTTGAACCCCCACGCCTTGCGGCGCCAGATCCTAAGTCTGGTGCGTCTGCCAATTCCGCCACACCCGCATATAATTTTGTTTTTCACATTGGAGAAAAACAATGGTAAGATATTTTGCCAAGGCAAAAATCTATGGTGAGCCATGAAGGATTCGAACCTTCGACCCTCTGATTAAAAGTCAGATGCTCTACCAACTGAGCTAATGGCTCACATCAAAAAAACCAAATGGTGCCGGCAAGAGGACTTGAACCCCCAACCTACTGATTACAAGTCAGTTGCTCTACCAGTTGAGCTACACCGGCGTGTATGATGCTTAATATAAGTGATTCATGGAAAGATATTTTGCTTACGCAAAAATTAATGAAGTTTATTTTACTTTCGTAAAAAACTTGGTGGAGGATGACGGGATCGAACCGCCGACCCTCTGCTTGTAAGGCAGATGCTCTCCCAGCTGAGCTAATCCTCCATTGTATATAGCCTGGCGACGTCCTACTCTCACAGGGGGAGATCCCCCAACTACCATCGGCGCTGAAGAGCTTAACTTCCGTGTTCGGCATGGGAACGGGTGTGACCTCTTCGCCATTGTCACCAGACTATGTCTTGTCTCTTTTTAAGGACAAGTATTATTATATCGTGTGGATATAATTTTTCAAGGCTTTTTTATATTTTCTTATAAAAATTATTCCCTGAAAACTAGATAAAGAATTGATGTCAAGAAAGCCGAATATCGACCAATTGTTGTTCATATAAATATGACTCTTTGTGGTTAAGTCCTCGATCGATTAGTATCAGTCAACTCC
>NZ_JBANLY010000017.1:0-70814 GCF_037046045.1 Rossellomorea sp. LJF3
TCCCTCACTTTTATGTAATATCTTCATTTTACAAGAAAACAGCGTATCTTTCTTCGATTTCTCGAAGAAAGATACGCTGTTTAGTAAATGAGGTACTTTTTCAGTGGCCTCAATTTTTTAGGGTCTTTTTCTTATTACAAGAGGGACGGACCTCCAAATGCCTTTGATTCGAGAATGAACCGGGGCTTACTGGAGGTCCGTCCCTCTTGTATGTTTACTATTTCACATATAGGGAAAATGTTGTTCATTAGATATTTCAAGGAGGGTTTAGTTTATGGGAAGATTGGATGATAAGGTTGCGGTGATTACCGGGGCCGCCACAGGGATCGGGGCAGCGACTGCCAAAGTGTTTGCCCATGAAGGTGCGACGGTGGTTTGTGCAGATATAAATGAAGAGGAAATGAATAAGACAGTCGATGGGATCAGAAGCGATGGTGGGAAGGCAGAAGCATTCCAACTTGATGTTTCAAGTGAGGAAAGTGTCACGTCGTTTGCTGAAAAGATAAAGGGGAAATTTGGTGTGATCGATGTCCTCTTTAACAACGCAGGGGTCGATGAACAGGGGGGGAAGGTGCATGAATATCCTGTCGAACTATTTGACCGGATCATCGCAGTCGATTTGCGAGGGACCTTTTTATGCAGCAAGTATCTAATCCCGCTTATGCTTGAAAACGGTGGATCCATTATCAATACGGCGTCCATGTCCGGCCAAGCGGCAGATCTTGACCGGTCCGGCTACAATGCGGCAAAGGGTGGCATCATCAACTTTACGAAGGCCATGGCCATTGATTATGCGCGACATGGCATCCGAGTGAATTCCCTTTCACCCGGAACAATCGAGACTCCCCTGATTGACGATCTTGTCGGGAGCAAACAGGATAAGATGGGAGAGGAATTCAGGGAGGCCAATAAGTGGATCACACCGATGGGCCGTTTGGGAAGACCGGAAGAAATGGCGACGGTTGCTCTATTCCTCGCATCGGACGACAGCTCCTACGTGACCGGTGAAGACATCACAGCAGACGGAGGCATCATGGCTTACACGTGGCCGGGGAAAATGCTGATCGAGGAAGAAGAGTGGAAGAAGGGTACAGAATAATAGTTTTGAGGGACGGACCTCCGATCTTACGGCAATCCTTTGCATCAAAGGATTGCATGTAGGATGGGGGTCTTTTTAAATTGAATATATTAATAGAAGAAAATTTATAAAATTCAGAGGATAATAGTTGTTAAATAGAGGTCTAACTAGTAGGATAGTCTTACAAATATATGAGTTGGAAGCAAGGATCATTCACTGATGAAATGGGCGCTGTTTGTGAATAGGAGCGAGTGGCGCAACCGGCCAGCACACTGCCAAGCTGAGAGCCTTCATAAAACGACTACTATCTCTTTGGTACATATTTGTCTTGTCTCTACTAATTTTTTTGAAAAAGAGGAAGTGTTGCGAAGTGCTGAAAACAAAATCAAGAAATAGTACTCAAGTGTTTAAGGAGTCTGCAATACTAGCAGCCATTGAAGAATCTCTTGCCATGATTGAATTCGATGGTAACGGAAATGTGCTCTGGGTGAACGGGAATTTTGCAAGGACGATGGAATATGATACAGAAGAAATGATTGGGATGCACCATCAGACATTTTGTACAAAGGAGTTTTCCGGCAGTCTGGATTATAAGAAGTTGTGGCGGGATTTAAGGAATGGGAAAAGCTTTCAGGAGAAAATTCAGCGGGTCACGAAGACCGGGAATCTTCTTTGGCTGGAGGCTACCTATACACCGGTATATAGTGAAGAAGGAAAGCTTGAAGGTGTTGTAAAGGTCGCGACTGATATTACGGAACGGGAAACAACGATTGGAAAGGTCGCTTCTGAATTACAGAAGATGTCTGAAGAGCTGAGTGAAAAAGCGGAGCAGGGGATTACGAGAAGTGAAGAAGCGGCTATTGCCACCGGGAAACTGGTAGAGGACTCAAATGAAAATATGAAAACCTTGGAGTCTCTTACTCTGCAGGCGCATTCCATCGGAAATATTGTCAAGACGATCAGGGAAATTGCGACTCAAACCAATCTTCTTGCACTGAATGCCGCCATTGAAGCGGCACGGGCAGGAGAACATGGAAGAGGATTCAATGTGGTAGCAGGTGAAGTGAGAAAGCTTGCGACGAGAGTCCAGGACTCCATTCAGGAAGTGAACGCCCATGTGGAAGGAATCACAGGCGAAATCAAAAAAATCAATGAAGGAACACTCCGGTCACAATCAGGTATCTCAAATAACCAGGGCCTCAACGAACAGGCCGTCCTGGCCTTCAAAGAAATCGGCAGTGCAGCCCGACGACTCGACCTCCAAGCACGGGACTTCAAAGATATCCTGTAAGGTTGAGGGACGGACCTCCAATTTCACCTCCTTCCGTTTGTGAATCAACCGGAAAAGGTGAAGGATTGGGGGCTTTTTTCTTTAGTGGGGTAATGCGGTGAGGGACGGACCTCTAAATATCCTTTACGGGACCGGTGATCAACGAATTTGGAGGTCCGTCCCTCAAACCATATCTTCCCATCCATCACGGGGTGTGGTAGAATGGGTGTAACTTATGAGAAATGGAGGTTTTCCTTTTGATTTTGATCAGACTACGCATCCGCAATTTGAACGCTTAATTGAATAAGTTCAAAGGCTCTGCCTGTGTGCAGGGTAAATGGGATTGGTCTGACTATTTTTAAAGGAATTCTTCATTTAACGTGAAATGAAGGAAGGGAGTGCGCATGGCACTTTCTTAAAAATAGAATTGAATACTTACCGAAAGGCGCTATCGTGTGTTTTTTAAAATGAAAAACACGCCGGGGGAAAATGCGGTCTTCTTCTTGTGCCATTGGTATATTCAAATCCATTTACAAAAAGCACAGGCGGAGGCCTGTGTTTTTTTCTGCACCATCATGACCAAAATAAACAAACAGGAAGTGACTATGTAATGGAAGAAAGATTAAAAGCTATCGCCATAGGCGTTAATACAAAGGATAAGAACAATGACTTTGAGTATTCGATCTTAGAGTTGAAAGGATTGGCAGATGCCAGGCAAATCGATGTCGTGGGGGAACTGACTCAGAATCTGCCCCGGCCGAATCACGTGCATTATATCGGAAAAGGGAAGATTGAAGAACTGTTGCCACTCATAGAAGAGTGGGAAGCGGATGTTCTTATTACAAACGATGAACTCGCGCCTTCTCAGATCCGGGTCCTCGAAGAAAAGCTTGATGTCCGGGTGATGGACAGAACGATGCTGATTCTGGATATCTTTGCAGAACGGGCCAAAACCCGCGAAGCCCAGCTGCAAGTCGAGGTGGCACAACTGCAATACATGCTTCCCCGTCTGGTTGGACGCCGGGAATCACTGGGCCGTCAAGGTGGCGGGTCCGGACTTGCCAACCGTGGAGCCGGTGAAACGAAGCTTGAGCTTGACCGCCGCCGGATTGAAGAAAAAATTACTGCCTTGAATAAAGAACTGGATTCCCTGGTTGACCTGAGAACCACGCAGCGAAAACAGCGCAAAAAGAGTGAAATCCCCGTCGTTTCCCTGGTCGGGTACACGAATGCGGGTAAATCGACGACTATGAATGCATTTGTCGAAACCTTTCATCCGAATGAGAACAAGCAGGTATTCGAGAAGGATATGTTATTTGCGACCCTGGAAACCTCGGTAAGGAACATCACCTTACCGGACAAAAAGGAATTTCTTCTGACAGATACGGTCGGGTTCGTAAACAAACTCCCCCATCAGCTGGTCAAGGCATTCCGTTCAACCCTTGAAGAGGTACTGGAAGCGGATCTCATCATACACGTGGTAGACTATTCTGATCCCCATCATGAAAAATTGATGAACGTGACTGATAAAACGCTTGAAGGCATTGGAGTAGGAGATATTCCGGTCATCTATGCCTTTAATAAAGCAGAGTTAGTGGAAGGAGAAGTTCCCAGAGTCGAAAAGGATCGAATTTATCTATCGGCCAAGAAGAGAATCGGGATGGACGAATTGCTCCATGTTGTGAAAAGCTATATTTTTAAAGATTACAAAAAGTGTCAGATGCTCATTCCATTTGATAAAGGTCATTTGATTTCTTATTTCAATGAACAAGGAAATGTAGTGGAAACGGAATATGAAGAATCAGGGACAAAATTGACCCTTGAGTGCAAGGTAAGTGACTTTGAGAAGTATCAACAGTATGTCATTCATGAGTAACATGGAAAGACAGGGCCTTTTTCTAATCGAAAGGTCCTGTTTTTTTACTTTTAATAATGCCAGGTACTTCACAGTTAACCTATCAAGAATAGGTTCAGACCGGCATTTCAATACATCAACTAAACACTTGGACCCGGTTAAGATAAAGTTTACCCACATACAGGAAAGGGTAGAGTGGCTAATAATTTACGAAGGAGGATGCTGTAACGATGATAGCAAACTACACAAAGACGTCTTCAACTCGGAATCTATGGGCCGGTATCTTATTTGGGATGGGGATCGTGGCATTTATCGATGAAGCTGTATTTCATCAGTTGCTTCATTGGCATCATTTTTATGACAAGGCCACCACATCGATCGGGCTCGTATCTGATGGTATTTTTCATGCATTTAGCTGGTTTGCTACTATCGGAGGTTTGTTTATGTTTGCTGACTTACGCCGTAAAAAAGGGCTGTGGAAGAAGAGATGGTGGGGAGGGATTTTGCTTGGAGCAGGAGGGTTTCAATTGTATGACGGAACAGTGCAGCATAAGCTGATGGGGCTTCATCAGATCCGTTATGTGGAGAATCTCCTTATGTATGACATGGTCTGGAATGCGAGTGCAGCTGCCATGATTCTCTTCGGGGTCATAATGGTTGTGAATACGAGATATAAAAGATATGAGAATACCGCAAATGCAAACTGATCATTCTATCTTAAACGTATCTCAAGGCGTGGGATTGAATTCTAATATTATTCTAGCCGTTCTTTTTATAGTTGCATTAGTACTGTACCTCCTTGCTGTGATAGTTTCCAATCGCAAACATAAACCATGGCCGATTTCCCGTACAATCTTATGGGTCATCGGTGTCGGCTGTGCATTGGTTGCTGTATCAGGACCGGTGGCTCAGCAGGCACATATGGAGTTTTCTTTTCATATGCTTGGTCATCTGCTTTTAGGAATGCTGGCCCCTCTTCTCCTGGTACTCGCTGCGCCGGTAACACTTACACTGCGGACGTTGCCAGTCACCCTTGCCAGGAGACTATCCAACATACTTAAAAGCCGCATGATGGGATTGGTAAGTGACCCCATTTTCACTGCTATCTTCAATATTGGAGGTCTATGGGTTCTTTATACCACCAGTTTGTACAAGGCAATGCATCACGATATACTCCTTTATTTATTCATCCACATCCACGTCTTCCTGGCTGGATATCTCTTTACAATTTCCATGATATATATTGATCCGGCTCCTCATAGAAGAGGATATATTTACAGAGGGATTGTATTGATCCTTGCCTTGAGCGGTCATGGCATTTTGTCTAAATACATATATGCCCATCCTCCGATCGGAATACCCCGTGATCAGGCACAGAGTGGAGGGATGCTTATGTATTATGGCGGTGATATGATTGATTTGATTCTGATCTTAATCTTTTGTTATCAGTGGTATAAGGCTGCCCGGCCGGGAATGAATATTAGCAAAAGCAAAGACAATAAAAATTTCGAAGAGCCACAGCCGTTTAAAGGCTAATTCCGGTCATAAGGGTAAAAGCACCCAGGTTTAGGGTGCTTTTTTCTTTATTGAAAAGTATACTTTCAACATTTACAAAAAAATCGTCAATCATTGTACATGCTCACCCATCTGGGCTTCTGCATACAGTAGGCTTGAGGAGGGATGCAGTATGTTTTTTCAACGACGCTATCCGGTTTATCCAACAGCGTATGAGTGTTACCCATTTGGAGCAGAAGTAAGAAACGATTATGAAGATATGTTTTTACCACATACTTATCAACAATACGTTCCATACAATGATTACTATCCGCAGAATCATCCTTATCAGGGATATATCCAAGAGCCTGTCTACACGGATCCATTTGACTCCCGGGCCAATTGGAGGGAATGGGAGGATCTTGGTGCACCGCCACGTGGGATGAAGGGTTCACCTGCCGTTGCATCCTGGCAGGCCAACCGGCTGGATACGTTTGTCAGGAGTGAAAACGACAGAATGTATCATAAATGGTGGGACGGATCCCGCTGGAGTGAATGGGAGGACCTCGGAGCTCCAAGGCGGGGGTTGAAGAGTTCGCCAGCTGCCGTATCGTGGGGCAGAAACAGGATTGACACCTTTGTCAGGGGGAACCGGGATATTCTTTTTCACAAATGGTGGGACGGCAGAAGCTGGAGTGAATGGGAAGACCTTGGAGGGCCTCCACGTGGCTTCAAGGGAAATCCGGCAGTGTCATCATGGTCAGCCAATCGGCTGGATGTGTTCGTCCAAGGATACGACAATAATCTCTGGCACAAATGGTGGGACGGCAGGAACTGGAGTCAATGGGAGAATCTCGGCGCTCCAAGGGGCGGCCTGAGGGATTCACCGGGTGCCGTATCCTGGGGACCAAATCGGATCGATTGCTTTATACGCGGGAACAATGACCGGATGTGGCATAAGTGGTGGAACGGTTCCAGATGGAGTAATTGGGAAGATCTCGGATCGCCGCCTCGTGGATTCGAAGGGGCTCCGGCAGCATCTTCATGGGCAACCAATCGAATCGACACCTTCGTACGGGGAGACAACAATAATATGTGGCACAAATGGTGGAACGGTTCCCGTTGGAGCAACTGGGAGGATCTTGGTGCACCACGTGGGGGCGTGCGTTCATCACCTGGAGTCGTTTCCTGGGGACCCAACCGGGTGGATGCCTTTGCCAGAGGAAGAAATGACCATATGTGGCATAAGTGGTATGCCTGATGAATGGAACCATCCCTGTGTGTGAAGAGGGATGGTTTTTTTATGCCTGAAAATTAAGATTATGTTATGATTTGGTAAAACAAGGAAGGGTGCGGTTTGCCATGGGAGAAGAGATTCTAGATATCAGACTAGCGAAAAAGGAAGATCTTGAAGAAGTGTTGGAGTTATTGGTGAATGCAGCAGGCTGGTTACTTACAAAAGGAACGAAGCAGTGGGATTATTACCTTACTGATCTTGAAGGAAACAAAGAAGAAGTCATCGCTTCCATTGAAAATGAATCAACCTATATCGTAGAACACGAGGGGAAGGCGATTGCCACCCTGACACTTGAATCGGCACCGAATGAGTGGGATATGGATATTTGGGGAGAGGAAGCAGGGGATGATGTTGCATACTTACATAGATTGGCGGTTCACAGAGATTTTGCGGGGAAAGGGATTGGGGCAAGCCTACTGGATTGGGCTGAAAATGCTATGAGAACGTCCGGTAAAAAAAGCATCCGCTTCGATTGCATCGCAGACAATGAGGGGCTGAACCGCTATTACCAAAAACGGTATCCGTTAAAGGAAGTCATCGATATCCATGGCCGTCATTGTAAATATGAAGTTCCACTAATGAAAAACCAGGTGTGAGACGTATCACACCTGGTTTTTAGTTTAACTGGCTTTTCTTTTAGGTTGAGCTTCCATCATCGGCATGTATTCGTTGAAATAATGATTTGTCTCCGAAACGATGACTTTATAGAGTAATAGTAAGGCAATCAGGTTCGGAATCATCATCAAGGCATTGGACATGTCGGCAAAGGCCCAAACCAGGTCTAAATTCGCGACTGCCCCGAGTCCGGTGGCAAAAATGTAAATAAGCCTGTAGGAGTTGGCAAATCGATAATTCGTAATATATTCGAAGCATTTCTCTCCATACATGTACCATCCGACGATCGTCGAGAATCCGAAGAAGATGACGGAGAAGGCTACGATATACTCTCCAACCACACCAAGGGCATGTCCAAACGCGGCGCTCGTCAATGCCCCGCCGTCAAGAGTCGGGGCGTGCTCGACCCCTGAAATCGCACCGCCTGTCGGATCCCAGAAACCTGTGATCAAGAGAACGAGACCGGTCATCGTACACACGACGATCGTGACGATGAATGTTCCTGTCATGGCGACAAGAGCCTGCTTGACCGGATGATCCGTTTTTGCATTACCGGCAATCAGTGCTGCCGTTCCAAGACCTGCTTCGTTTGAGAAGATTCCTCTTGATACCCCGCTGCGAATGGCTTCTGAAATAATGATCCCTGTAAATCCACCTGCAGCTGCCACAGGATTGAATGCGTAGAAGAAAATCATTTTAAACGCTGGAATGATCATATCGTAATTTAAGACGATAATCAGAAGTGAACCACCGATGTACAGGAACGCCATGACCGGAACAAAGAAGGAAGCGACGGTACTGATCCGCTGAATCCCTCCGAAGATGATCAATCCTGTCAGGACGGCGAGAATGATACCCGTTGTCAGATTGTTAATGTGGAAGCTTGTGTCCATGACATCGGCAATCGTATTCGACTGTACGCTGTTCCCGATTCCGAGAGCGGCGAAAGCACCGAATAACGCGAATGCGACGGCCAGCCACTTCCACTTGCTGCCGAGCCCCTTTTCTACATAATACATAGGACCGCCGGAGTATTCTCCGTTTTTATTTTTTACACGGTATTTCATGGCAAGCAGGGCTTCTGCGTATTTCGTTGCCATCCCGAGCAGGCCGACGATCCACATCCAGAAGATCGCCCCGGGTCCCCCGATGGTCAGAGCCGTTGCCACTCCGGCAATGTTCCCATTTCCAATCGTTGCAGATAAAGCCGTCATCAGCGTCTTGAAGTTACTGATATCCCCCTCTGATTGATCAGAGGATGCAGAAGGCTTCTCCTTCGTGAAAGCAAGTTTAAAAGCATACAGCAGTTTACGGAACTGAAGTCCTTTCAGCATAAATGTCAGGAATAGACCCGTACCGAATAATAGTACTAAACTTGGTGTCCCCCATAAGAATGAATTAATCTTGTCCAGCACATCTAACATAGAATCCTCCTTGTCATCTCGTGTTGTAAACGTTTTCTTTGTGAGTTTCCATCTACTATTTATATAGTATTCCGAACAATCTGTCCATAACAATTGTCGAATTTCCAGAGATTGAGCCTTTTTTAGTAGGGACGGACCTCGGTTTACGGTGAATAATGGAAGTGTCCAGTAGGAAGACAAATCGTGGAAACCGCATAAAGAAAGGGACGGATCTCTAATCAGCAGGACGTTTGCGTCACGTCTTGGCTTGATTTTCGAGGTCCGTCCCTCTACATCATAGGAGTGTCACGATCAGTATGACTAGGAGTGGTCCGATGAGGACGATGTATCCCAAGGGTCTTGCGAAGTTCAGGGTCCAGCCTACTCCGAAGCGTTTTTCTACGAAGATGGAAGGGTCTTCGGGATTGAAGTAGAAGAGGCCGCCTTTCCAGTATTGATCGTCGTCAGCGTTGATCACATCATCGGAGCTTTCATCGATGATTTCAACATCCAGGTCTGAGTCCTTTTTCCCCACTTTAATGGCGAGTATGACTGTCCCAATCAGGACAAGTGCAGAGAAGGCAAGTGGCATCGTGATGATCAGCAGGTCACTGACGCTGCTTTCGTACAAAGTGGTGAACTGCAGGAACGTAAACAGCATGGACACCAGGATGGAAATGAAGAACAATAGCCAGCTCGTGTACTTCCGCAGGCGCAGCTGACGGACGCGGGATGACTTGACATTCCCTGCGCTCAGCTTGATGCCGGAGTTTCTTGTGAGTTCATTGATCCCGAGGAACATGGCATTCATCACCAGTAGCACGAGAGGAAGGGTTAAAGAGGAAAGATACGTTTTCCCGGTGAAAGCATCGGGCTTACCATCCGGTCCCCAGTGGGTAGGAATCTGGTCCGGGAGGCTGGCGTAATTTAATAAAGTAAACACCACCAACCCGACTGTAATGACCATGGGTACGACATACACGATCCATGGGAGCATTTCATCCTTCGTTCTGAGGTTCAACTCAGAAACGCGAACCTGTTTTCGGTCCTTGAACCACTGCTCTCGCTTTTTCATTTGCGTCACTTTCATATGAAAATAAAAATAAAGGGCCATCGAGATTAGTAAGATGACAAAGGGCATAAACAATCCCGCAAATATGAGGTGATTTTCCGTGAGGGTGTTCATTGATGCCCAGATGAAATAGGTGGCCAACACGATGATTGAGACAAACAGTGTCAGGATGGCATAAAGTTTTTTATAATGTCGAAGTCGGGCATTCTTTACCTCATCAACAGGAATGGTTACACCGAACACCACCGTTCGTTTCACAATGAAAGGTACCGCCATTTGAAGTGCTGCCAGAAAGCCTACAATGACGAAAATAAGTGTCATTTCCATTTTTTAATCCCCCTTAACGTTTGAAATGATGGACGCGACAAATTCGGCAATCTCTTCTTCGCTCATGCCGGCGACCAGTGATTCGACTAAAATCGGCCGTAATGCTTCTGAAATCCGATTCAACCTTTGCGGTGGAATCGTTCCTTCGGAAGGTGAACAAATAACGGCACCCGACTTCGGAACAATCCTGATCACTCCTTTGCTTTCCAATTCATGATAGCTTTTATTTACGGTATGCATGTTCACACCAAGGTCACCTGCAAGACTCCTTACAGAAGGAAGGATATCCCCTGGAAGCAATTCGCTTCTGACAATCCCTTCCATGATCCCGTTTGTTACCTGAGCATAAATCGGAGTATCAGACTGAGGTTCAATTTGGATAAACAAAGTGTCACCTCCTAGTTTTGTTATATGTTAAGTATAACAGAATTGTTCTAGTATGTGTATAACAAAAATGCGGAAATTCCAAAAAAAGTTAGAGGCTTGGATGATATCCCGTTATACTTTGATTATAGAAATGATGGAGGAGAGGGAACAGGTGAGAAATAAAAAAATCCGCGGGGTGAAAAGAAGGAAGGATTCCATGGTTAAGAGGATTGAAGAGGCAACGGTATATTTTCCTGAGCAATTTATACATGGATACTGGCATTTACCATTGCCGGCTGGCAGAGATTTTATTACCTCCAGCAAAACCCCGTTCAAAATAAAACGATTATGCGTACAAACATTGCTTGATAGAGGTGAACGTCTGTACAAATTAAAAACCGAGAAAGAAATTCATACAAGGGTCATTGTAGTGATTGATCCTTCAGATTTATGGAACTCCAACATCATCGTTTTTAATCAAGAAGATGCTTTCAAGGCTTTTTTTGATCGGAACTTCGTGGACCAGAAATGGAAACCGCAGATAATGAACGGGAAGTTATTGAAAGAATGGAATATTAAGATTTCAAGGAATTTAGAGGCCATATGCTATTTGGAAAGGATCATGGACGAAGATATAGGCTATAGAGAGAGGGAAATTTGGTTTTTTGGGGAAATTACATAAAAAAATAGTAGTTTAAAGGTTCCAGTTTGTTATGAAGTTTAACAGGTATGTTGCTGAAATGAAATTTGTAATCTTTAATCTTTAGTAAAGATAATAATAGAATCGCGGGGGAAGGTGCCATAATGAATAAAGACCTGGAAATTAAAGAACTGACAACCATAGAAGAGCATATAGGTGAGCTTTCTCACCTTTTAAGGACAGTCGTGGACGACGGGGCGTCCATAGGTTTTTTGTCCCCAATGGATCCCTTTACTGCGGTGGAGTTCTGGGAGCATGCACTGCGTCCCCATGTGATCCTTTATATAGCATGGGCCGGGGAAGCCATTGCAGGAACGGTGCAGCTTCATCTTTGCACCAAGCAAAACGGTATTCACAGAGCCGAAATCGCCAAAATGATGGTCCACCCCGCGTACCGTCAAAAAGGCATCGCTAAAAAACTCATGCAAACCGCAGAGAAAAGAGCGAAAGTAGAGGGACGGACCTTGCTCATTCTCGATACAGTAGAAGAAGCTCCTTCTAATCATTTGTACACCTCCCTAGGGTTCGTAAAGGGAGGAAGGATACCAGATTACGCCACCTCGCCTTACGGGGAACTAGAGGCGACCATCATTTATTATAAGCACATTTAGAAATGAAAGAGGGACGGACCTCAAAACTGACCTGTATTTAACTGAAGTTCTCACCAGTAAAGGTCCGTCCCTCAAATGAATAGTAAAATAGAATCAGAAACTAATATCTGTCTGGTTCGTATGTGTAGGTAGCAAAGAAGTTTTGAGGAGGAAGACATGAGGGAGAAACGTTCGTTTTTGTTTTTAGTTCTGTGTTTGTTGAGCAGTTTCCTGTTTGTGACGGGATGCAGTGACTCGAGTGCCAGCAGCGAGGGGAAAAAAGCCGATAAAAGAGAAGAAGATCCGTATGAAAAAGAAGTAAAGAAAATGAATGATGAAATAGTAGAAGAAGAACCTCTGCAACTTACATCCTACAGCGAGGAAATCGGCGTGACAATCGATGAGCCGATATATAAAGAATTCGCTGCAAATGGAAAGGTGAGCGTGAAGGGGGAAATCGAAAAGTATCAAGATCTGAAATCGGACTTTGCCTGGATAAAGGTCAGGGCGAATGAAGAAGGGCCTGGAGGAAGGCAACTCGAATATTACACACCGATCGAAGACGGCAAGTTCAAACAGGATATCCATTTTTTCAATGGGGAAGGTGAGTATAGCGTTTCTGTGCAGCTCCCGAGCAAGGACCGTGAAAATTACTACTATGATACGGCGTCTTTTACCGTCCATAATGTGAATCCTGAGATCAATAGGGATGTGACCCTGACGCCATTCGGTCAGGAGGCGGAACTGTCATTAAGTACGAAATCCAGCTATGTCAAAGGCAACGAGGTATTTTCTTTAAAAGGAGAGGCTGCCAGTCTTTCAGATGAAGATACGATCATGCTCAGACTAAAGAAGGATTCAGAAAATTGGAAGCAAGTCATCCCCGTGAAGGATGGGGAATTTAATTATGATGTTCCCTTGTTTTACGGAAAAGGGGTTCACGAGCTTGAAGTACTGGTTCCGGATGGAGACCGTGAAAATTACTACCAGACGGCGACCACTCTTCTTATTGATAACGAGTCCGACCGGGTGATGAGCCCGATTGAGTATGCGGATACGTATCGTGAGCGGGGAGTGACCCTCGAATCTCCTCAATTTGGGGGAGAGGAGTCGGATGGCCAATACAGGATTAAAGGAAGCATCGATCCGGAAGCAGAATTCGGCCCGGAAACGACGCATATTTATATCACCACCAAAAAAGGGGGGGACGAAGCGTTGGATGTCATCCCTGTTGAAGATTTCACCTTTGATGATTCGTTTTACCTGCGATTTGGGCCAGGAACGTATGAAGTGACCCTCAGTGTACCTGAAATCAAGGAAGAGAACAGTGATTACTTCAGGTTTTTCGGCTTTGCGAAGTTCGAAGTGGAATCCACAGGTGAAGACAAGCGGGATCTCCTGCCTTCACGCGGTGTTCAGTCGGACTCCCCTGAAATCAAGAAGCAGTCAGAAACCGTCACTTCAGGAAAATCAAGTGACAGAGACAAGGCAAAAGCCATCTATGATTATGTGGCAAAGAATGTCTCGTATGATGTTAAAAAGTATGAAAACGACGATTTCAACTGGGATGACAGTGCATTGAAAACACTGAAAACCAAAACCGGCGTGTGCCAGGATTATGCGTATCTCGCGATTGCCATGCTTCGTGCCAGCGATATTGAGGCGAGATTCGTGGAAGGCAGGGCAGGCGGCATTTTCCCAGGAAGGCATGCCTGGGTGGAAGCGAATCTTGATGGGGAATGGGTGACCCTGGATCCGACATGGGGATCCGGTTACCTGAATGACGGTAAGTTCGTCCCTGCATTCAATGAAGATTATTTCGACCCGGATATGAATGAATTTAAGAAGACGCATACACGGACGGGTGTGTCGTATTAGGAAGATGGAACCAGCTCTCTTTTAGGAGACCTGGTTCTTTTTTTAGGGTTACGGGAAATTACTAGCTGTATTGTGAATGAAAGCCATAAATAGTACACTTAGACTAGAAGAAATTATGATATTCAGGAGCGTAATGATGCTTTTTACACAAAATAAGAAAACAGTCCTCATACTTTTTATCACCATGATCTTCTTGGAAATCCTCGACTTTTCATGGAAGACAATCGATCAATCCAATGGTGAAGGGTCGCTATTTCTTCACACAGGTCTAGTATTCTGTATGCTTGCTCTATTGTTCATCCTCTTTAGGGGGAATTGGAGTGCTTCCAGGGAATTATCCAATAGTAACAAGAATTTAAACGATATTTTTGAGACGCTGGATGTGGCTATTTGGTCCCATGATTTGAAATCAGATGTTCTCTTGATCACCCCTGGTATTGAAAAATTGTACGGATATCCATTAAATGACTTCTATCAGGATACACTTCTATGGAAAAAAGTGATTTATCCTGAAGATATGCCGGTATTGGAAGAGAGAGCGAAGAATCTTGGTTCCGGTCAGGCATGTGTGAGTATTTACCGCATCATTAGGCCGGATGGCCAGGTTCGCTGGATACAGGACCGGGGCATCCCAACCTTGGATGAAGACGGGAAAATGACTTCTTTTACGAGTGTGTTGTTTGATATCACCAACCGCAAGGAGAGTGAAGATCAATATCGCAGTTTAGTCGATTTGTCACCGGATATCATTGCAGTGATCAGTAACCAAACCTTTGATTATATCAATGAAGCGGGAAGCAGGCTGATAGGGGCAGAGAGCCCTGCTGATATCCTAAACCAACCTGTTTCCCGGTTTACCAGTGCTGAGAATATCATGAAAATCAGGGAAGGTACCAATGGCTCTACTTCAGGTGAACGTTTTGAACTGACCGTTTTTCGCCTTAACGGTGATGAGATAGAGTTGGAGATTTCCGCCATGCCCATTTTATATAGAGGAAGGATGGCTATACAACTGGTCGGCCGGGACATCACGAATCGGAAGAAAGCGGAGAAGACCATTCATGCCATGGCCTATTATGATTCACTGACAGGCCTTCCGAATCGGAATAAATTCAAACAGCATTTAAGCGGTTCATTGCGTGACGATCCGGATCAATCGATGGCGATATTATTTTTGGATTTGGATCGCTTTAAAATCATTAATGATACAAAAGGGCATTCTACTGGAGATGCCATATTAGGGAAGGTAGCCTATCGTTTGAAAAAGGTGGTAAGCGACAGAGGGATTGTGTTTAGACAAGGGGGAGATGAATTTATTATTATCCTCTCCAGTATGAGTGAAGAAGAAGTTGCAGCAACGACGAAAGACATTTTACAAAGTTTCATAAGTCCGATCTTCATCCAGGAACAGGAATTCTTTGTCACCCCGAGTATAGGGATCAGTATGTATCCAAAGGATGGGAAAGATCAGGAGAGTTTGATCAAACATGCAGACACAGCCATGTATTTAGCCAAGGAACAAGGGAAGAACAACTATCAATTCTACTACCCGGAACTTGAAAAAGCTTCTTCAAGGAATATGGAGATTGAAAATGGATTACGAAAGGTATTGGAATTCGACCAATTATGCCTCCATTATCAGCCGAAGGTGGACCTTGATACCCGTACTATAATTGGAGTAGAAGCTCTGATACGCTGGGATCATCCTACATTGGGGATGGTTTCTCCGGCTGAATTCATTCCACTGGCAGAAGAGACCGGGTTGATCGTTCCAATCGGGGAGTGGGTTTTAAGAGAGGCGTGTAAACAGAGCAAAGAGTGGGAAAAGACCGGAATGGGCATTATTCCTGTTGCTGTCAATATATCCGTCAGGCAAATGAAGGATGGCGGTTTTGTTGAAATGGTAGAAGGAATATTAGCAGAATATGAGTTTAACCCGGACCGACTTGAGCTTGAAATAACAGAGAGCATTATGCAGGACTTTGACATATCAACGAATGTCCTCAATAAGTTGAAAAAAGTGGGCGTCATGATTTCCATGGATGACTTTGGAACGGGTTACTCGTCTCTGAATAATTTAAGGCACTTACCAATCGATAGTATCAAAATCGATAAATCGTTTGTAGATGATATTATGGAAGATTCCAACCAGGTTTCCATTGTCAAAGCCATCATTGATATGAGTCAAAACATGAATTTTACAACCATCGCAGAGGGCATTGAAACGGAAAATCAAATGTTGTTCCTGAAACGGAATGGATGCCAGGTAGGACAAGGGTATCATTTCAGCAAGCCACTGCCTGCATCTGAGTTGCAATTAACTTTAAGCGGCGAGGTTGTTTAAATGTCGTGAAGAAATTAAAAAAGACAAGTAAATGATAATCGAATGAAATACCATTAAGTGTCAGTTTAGTCTGTAATCTGCTAAACTGACACTCTTTTTCTTTTCCCAGATGCTACATGACGTTTATACACGAAATGCTAATAACGATAATATTGATAGCTTAGCCACAAATCTGATCGGAAGCTGCTGCACAGCCTAAGCTACCAATTAATGAACATACCGCAGCTAACCCAAGTCCCCCAAGACCAGTGGTAATACCAAGTGCCGCGGCTACACCGTAACACGCAACTCCTCCTCCTGTCCCACACAGACCCGCTACAGCATACTCACAGAAACCGAGCGCCCCGATTTCATCCTCCCCATTTGGAGCAGTCAATGACTTAATGTTCAGCTGTCCATTCGAAAGGAAATCTTCCTGGCTCATTTCCAGACCATCCTTATCAAAAAGCAGCCCGTCTTTATCGATTGTTACATCATAAATCTCCTTTTTATTGTTGTTGAAGTGGTAAAGCATTTTTAAGTTTATATTTTCATCATCAACCATTTGGGCAAAAAGATCTTGGTGAGAAATGACTTTTTCAGCTTTTGTATCATAGGTAAACTGCACATATGCTAAACCATTGCTCTTACTTGTGAATTCACCGAATATGAATTCGATATACGCTATTTTTCCTTTTGTTCCTTCCACTGTGTTAATGACAATTTGATCGGTTGAGATGGAGTTGATTTTAGAGGTTGTCTTGTACAACTGATATTCTTCTGTCTTTTTTAAGGAGTTCCGTATGTGATTAAATTCCTGATTATCTACGTTGGATTCTCCCTTTGTAAACAATGGCTCTTCTGCACCCGCTTTTCCAGTGAAACTAAAGAGAGAAGATGTTACAAGGACAGCGATCATTACCAACATGCTTAAATTATTTCGGAATTTATTGCTCAAAATTATTTCATCCTCTTATTTTTTGCGATTTTTAATGATCATGAGGGTCGTGATGATTGAATAAATAAACAAGAACAATACGATGACTAATTCAACCGTTGATTCAAACATAGGGCATCCCCTTTCTTAAAAGTCTCTTAGAAAGTACCCACATAAAGGAAAATAAAACCTTTTTTTGGTAATTTAAATTTCTTTTTCATGTGAGGGACGGACCTCCAATTCGTGATGAACCCAAGGGTTTTATTGCTAATTGAAGGTCCGTCCCTCATTTCGATTGAGAAATGTTAAACTTATATAGTTGATATTTTGAGTTTAGGAGGAAGGTTTGTGAATAAGAAGGCGAGTGCCGGGAGTTTCATTTGTCTACGTGTTCCAACAGGCAGAAGGGAGGTCTCTAAGGTAGAAAGATGAAGACTGTAGAAAACAAAAACAGCATCGATCCAGCTTCAGGTGCCATCATTATGGCTCTTGGAATCTTTCTTTATGCTGCCGTTGATGCCTTTACATGGGTAAACCACATCACGGCAAAAATAATGAGTGTTTCCTTGATTGTGCTGACTGCCATTATATATAAATCTCTTATTAAGCAGTTGTTAACTAAATCAGATAGAATTCTTTTACTATCGAAACCTGTACCTTCATTCGTCATTGGATCATGGATTGCGGGTGTTTCGGTATTGAGTAATGTGGTCGTCAAATATTTTCCGGATATAAGCGTGGCGGTTCAGGTCGTCATGCTACTCAACACCTTTATGTGGCTCGGTTTTATGGCAAGCTGCGTCTACCAGTTTAAAGAGTTGATGAAACGGCCTACAGCACATCCCACTCATGGTGTAGTGTTATTGTCAACCGTTGCCACCCAGTCAGTGGTGATTTTTTGGGTGAAGCTTTATCCTTCTCTTCCAAAGGGATTGCTGATTGGGGCGATATCACTGGGAACCTTTTACTATTTGATTGGGATGACACTGATAATCGTTCGTTATGGCAGAGGAAAACGGTGGACACTCATTGATGATTGGCCGAGTACAAACTGTATCATTCATGGTGCTTTATCCATTACGGGACTTGCCATCGTCTCATCCGGTATGTTGTCCGCAAGAATTATGATGATTTTTTGGCTGCTTATCTTTGTCCTTCTGATTGGAGTGGAGTGGCTGGAAATGGTGAGAGCAGTCAATCGGGTTCAGAAACTGGGGTGGAAAAAGGGGGTTTTCACCTATCATATTAGCCAGTGGTCCCGGAACTTCACCTTTGGGATGTTCTATGCTTTTACGATGACCATGCATGATAATCCTTATTATTTGAATAGCTTTTATCCGTTTCATGAGGAGTTTTTACATGTTTGGGCGTGGATTGTGTGCCTTTTTCTCATAGCCGAGGTTGGTTTATGGGTGGAATCAAAACGGTATTTGAGTGAAAGTAAGAGGAAGGAGCGTGTGTCTTGAGTACATTTTTCTTGTTTATGGCCATCATTTTATGTGCATCTATCTTGCAGACCAGTACCGGGTTCGGATTTTCCATCATGGCTACACCTTTTCTATTACTCTTGTATCCACCTAAAGAAGCGATTCAGATTAATTTGATCTTATCCCTTGTGATTTCTTTGGCACTGATTGTGAAAATCAGGCGTGATATTGACTTTTCACTGGTAAAAAGGTTTGTAGTCGGGAGCATGCCCGGCTTATTCCTGGGTATAGTGGTTTTTACTCTAATTGATATGAGACTCCTAAAGATAGTGATCAGCCTGGTCATCATACTGCTCACGATTTTACTTATCATGAAATTCCGCATCAGGCAGTCGACTGGCCGGGACTTTCTGGCAGGGGGATTATCAGGTGTGCTGACTACGAGTATCGGTATGCCAGGGCCCCCTCTGCTTCTGTATTTTTCAGGCACAGGGACAAAGAAAGAGAAACTTCGGGGCACGACACTTGCCTTTTATTTGTTCATCTATCTCGTCAGTTTAGGAATACAGGTGAAAGTTGCGGGAACCACTCTGACAGTATGGAAATCAAGCCTGCAAGCATTACCGGTAGTAGCTGTCGGCCTCTTGTCAGGACAGGCATTATTCAGCAAAATCAATCAAAAGCTCTTTCAAATCGTTACTTACATACTCCTCTTATTTAGCGGCATCTATCTTTTGATCGAAAGTGTTTTTTGAGGGACGGACCTTCAATCAGCGAATTTTGCTGACGCAGAGGTCCGTCCCTCTTACATATCCTCCAGGACTTCTTTAAGCACGACGGCATGGTTGTGCTTGTCATCTTTTGCTCCGTAGAGAAGGACTAGGCGTTCATTTTCTGCCATTTCCTTCAGTTCCCGCAATTTTTTTTGTTTTTCTTCATCTTGATAGAGTTCGTCTTTATAGGCTTGTTTGAACTTCTCGAACTTTTCTGGGTCGTGGTTAAACCACTTCCGTAACGAGGGACTGGGTGTAATTTCTTTCATCCACTCTTCAAGGTCTGCATCTTCTTTCGATATTCCACGGGGCCAGACTCGGTCGATCAAGATTCGGTGACCTCCTAATCGGGGAGGTTCCTCATAGATTCGTTTCAAAATGATAGACATCGTAAACCCTCCTTCTATTATCAGGATAAATGGGAATGGGGGAAGAAGCAACGTTTAGAAATCCAGGCATACACACCCCTTCCAATAGCTCCTCACCCAATCAACAAGGTCCGTCCCTCATGGATTTTCAAATATTTGTAATACATTTGTAGCATTTCTGTTATAATTGTTAAAAAATTCAAAAATAAGGGGGCTTTTGGATGGTTAATGGGGTCAAGGTCGATGGGGTATCCAAGGTATATAAAGGTGAAGGTGTAGAGACGCATGCTTTATTGAATGTAAATGTTGAATTTCAACAAGGGGAATTTGTCTCTGTGGTAGGGGCATCCGGCTCGGGAAAGTCGACGCTATTGAGTGTGATCGGGACGTTGGACCGTCCGACGGGTGGAAGTATCTTATTCGAGTCAAAGGATGTGACTGAATTCAGTCAGAGGAAGATGGCGGATTTCAGGTTCGAGAACATCGGTTTCATCTTTCAACAATTCCATTTGATCCCTACGATGACGGCATTGGAGAATGTGATGGCACCCCTTTTCTCAAGGAAAGTTCCATATGATAAAAAACAGCGGGCGAAAGAATTGCTGGAATCCATAGGGCTTGGTGATAAGCTGGATTCCCTTCCTTCACAACTATCAGGCGGACAGCAGCAGAGGGTCGCGATTGCACGGGCATTGGTACACGAGCCTAAGTGGCTGCTGGCCGATGAACCGACAGGCAATCTGGATACGGAAACTGGGGAGCTTATCTTTCATATCATAAAATCACTCAATAAGGAAAAAGGCTGTGGGGTCATCTTTGTCACCCACGACTCGGAACTTGCTGAGAAAGCGGATCGAATCATTGAAATGAAGGATGGCAGGATCATGTCTGATCGGATGGTGGGAGCCCTGTGATCCGCTTTATTTGGAATACGTGGTGGCGGAACAAGCAGCGTTTCATCCTGCTGATCATCGGAGTCCTGCTTTTAAGTGTCGGACTGAGTTATCTCGTCGGGATGACCCAAACCAACAATGGAACGATTGTGAAAGAATTGCAGAAACGATGGAAATCTTCCTATCACATGGTTGTGAGGCCGCCTGACTCCAGAAGTATCACGGAGGATATGAATCTATTGGAACCGAACTATTTGAGTGGACTCGACGGAGGGATCACTCTGGAACAATATGAAGCGATCAAAGAAATGGATGATGTCAAGATTGCAGCACCCATCTCTGTGATGGGGTATGTATTCAATGACGTTCAAATGGGAGAGATGAACATAACAGAGCCGGGAATTTACCGGTTGAATCAAAAAGAAACGGTTCAGACCGGGGCGAAAGCGGAGGTCAACGAGGGGAACTATTATTTTACAGTGGGTGGCGGACATTATTCGATGGATCGGGCATATGGGGTTGGTGAGTCATTAGGTGAATTATCCTATGGTACACAGGTCCTCGTTGCAGGGATTGATCCCGAACAGGAAGCGAAGCTTGTCGGACTCAACAATGCTATGGTGGCTGGAAAAGGGAGCCGGTATTTTTCAGAGAATGACGAGGTCATGGATATACCACTGGAAGGCAACCTGAACGATATATCGATACCGGTCATTCTAAGCAACCGTGAATTCGTTGATGGGGAAATACACTATACAGTGGAAAAGCTCGATATGCCATTCGATCCCGACAATCAGGATGCAACGATGGAAAAAGTGAAGAAGAATGGCGGGGAGAAATATTTAGAGGAGCAAACAGGGAGTGTCGTGGAAGAAAGAAGGTTCACGACAGAGGAAGCGCACAAAAAAATTGTCAATTCCGTCATGAACCCAAGTTTCGAATCAGGTTTGGGAGGTATGAGCTGGATGGCCTTCAAGCCGTCGCCGGTGGAATACAAGCCGGTTACCAGCCCGTTTAGGGAAAGGTGGGCATTCAGTTATGAAGTGGAACCATACAGCTTACCGGAGGATTCTCTTCTGGCAGTCGACCAGGCGTACAGGCCGGTTGAGTCGTTCGGAGAGGATAGCTCAAGCTGGCCGCGGCTTCGACTGGACTACATCGGAATCTTTGATGCCCAGAAGCTGACCATTTCGAAAGACCCCTTGACTGAGCTGCCAGTTGAAACGTACTTTCCTTCGAAAGCCAGCTGGGTATTAGATGAAAAAGGGGATCCCATCAATCCACCCGTCACGATGAAGCCTGCAAACAATCCTTATGGTTTCCTGACGAAGCCGCCTTTAATGTTGACGACACTGGATGCGGCGGCTCATGTTCTGGGGGAAAAACCCATCTCAGCCATACGTGTCAACGTGAAGGGGGTTGACAACTTCAATGAAAATAGTGAAGCAGCCCTTCAAAAAGTGGCAAAAGAAATCGAAGAGAAAACGGGATTGATCGTGGATATCACGTTAGGGTCCTCCCCGCAGCCTGCTTTGACTCATATCCCGGGCATTCAGGGGGAAAAGAGCTTGGGCTGGATCGAACAGCCGTGGATTAAGATCGGTTCCTCCATCACGATTTTTAAAGAAGCAAAGCTTGGGGTGTCAGGAGTGGTGGGGAGCGTCATCCTGGTTGCTATCGTGTATGTGTTTTCATCGAATCTCATCATGATGTATGCGCGGAAAAAGGAGTTTGCCGTTTTTCTTTCATTGGGCTGGCGTCCGAATCAGCTTTCAAGGCTCCTGCTCCTTGAAGCGCTATTGCTGGGTATGGTCGTATCTTTCATCAGCTGGCTCATACTGGCATGGTTTTCAATTACAAGCGAACTGGAAACATCCTATTTTCGAGTCGCCCTCATCGGATTGATCGGACTGACCATTTATACCGCGGGTGCACTTATTCCCGCCTATCTTGTGAAAAAAATCAGACCATACGAAGCGATGCGATCAGGGGAAATCTCCATGAAACACAAACGGGTGGCAAGGTCTGAATCAGTGGTCGGAATGGCTATCAATTCAATGGTGTCCAGGTGGAAACGAACCGTTTTATCCGTCGTTTCCATGGGTCTGCCGACGGGTCTTCTTGTCTTTTACTTATTCATCACCTTTCGATTGAAGGGAGTCATGTATACGACCTGGTTAGGGGAGTACGTGGCCATGGAAGTCAGTACGATGCATTATGTGGCAATGGGAATCGCCCTCTCTATCGCCATACTGACTACGGCTGAAATCATCTGGCAGAACGTAGCTGAGAGACAGCCCGAAATATCGGTATTTAAAGCTCTTGGCTGGAAAAATGGGACCGTCCGGATGCTTGTTATTCTGGAAGGGATGTTTTCAGGGATACTTGCCGGTTTCGTCGGCCTGCTTTTTGCCTTTGTATTAGTCTGGAAGATTTACGGAAGCTTCCCTTTCACCCTTTGGTGGATCTATGTGGCCGCCCTCTCAATCCCGGTCATCACCGGAATCATCGCAGCCGTCCTGCCTGCGGGGAAGGCTGCCAATACTCCTCCTTATCAGGGACTGAATGGAGGATATAGCAATGATAAGAAAGTGGAAAAGCAATTCAAATACATTCTTTCAGGGGCAGCTGTCATCCTTCTCCTCGGTGTCATGACTTTAGTGGGGAAGGGAATTCCTGAAGTGCAGAAAGGTGAAACCGCCAAAGTGGCATCTCCTGTGAAAGAACAAGGAACGGAAGGGAAAACAACGTCGGTCTTTGCACCGGAAAAGAAAGAGGAGGCTGAGCCACAGGAGGATGTTCCCCTTGCCTTTTTAAAAGCGAAAGAACTTGCAGGAAAGCAGGCAGAACTTGGTGAAAAGCTGGACCTTGATCAGCAAACGATCCTTATTGAGTCACCAAGTAAAACGCCACCGGAATTAAAGGCAAAAAAGAAACATCAGCTCATCACGATACCTGTCAGCTGGGACATCAAATATAGTGATCCCAATACAAGTAACCTCTCATTCAAACCAGGTGCCTATTTCCTATTGGACGAAAAGGAGAAGAAGTATTATCCATTGAAAACGGACATTGTGGATGCACTCAATTTCCGTGGGGGAAGATTGAAGTTCCCAGGTAGAGTGACGGCTTTATTGACGTTCGAAGTGCCCGAGAAATATGAGCGCTTTCTGATAAGCGGAAGGATCCCTGATCATTTTAAAGATGTAGTGGCCGAACTTACGAGAGAAGACCTGAGAAAAAGCAGAGAGCCCTTTACATTGAAGAAAACCGGTGTTTCCCCGGGTGCAACAGGGGATTATACGATGAAGATAAAAATGGATAGGGAGAAAAACTGGAGTGTGGAGACTGACATCAGGGTGACCAATCATTCAGAAGATGCGTTTGAGAATGTTGGGTTTTATTTCATTCCGAATGCATTTTCGGAGAAAAATAAACCGGATTTCCTGAAAGATCATGCTGAGAGCAGCATTCACTCCATAAACAGTACCGGTGAGGATCTTCAGTACTCCTTAAATGGAAATAAGCTACTTGTCGACCTTGACAAAAAACTGCAGCCTGGTGAAACGAAATTGATCAGCATCGACTACAGCTTGAAACTTCCGGAAGATGGATTGCGACTATCGCAGAAAGGGGAAGACTTCTTTCTTGCACAGTGGTATCCAATGCTTGCGACGTATCATGATGGGTGGGATATTGAACCTTTCGATCCTAAAGGCGAATCATATGAAACAACCTATGGAAATTATCATGTATCCTTTGAAACTCCGGGGGAATATTTGGTGGCAAGCTCCGGGGAAGATGCGACGGATGAACCGGTGAAAAAAGGGGAAATCGAAGGAGGCAGCATCCGGGATTTCTATCTCGCATTCCTGAACCCAGATGAATGGGAACAGAAAACGAAAAAAGTGAAGGTCGGGATGTATCGAAACGTGGCCATCCGTGCTTTTATGAAAAAAGAACAAGATTTCATTATGGATGATGTGCTCAAAAAAGCAGCAGATTCTTTCCTTTTTTACCATGATAACATCGGCGAGAATCCGACGGGTGAATTGGATCTCATTGCAAATAATGGGGACATGGAATACTCCAATATCGTGGAAATATCGGGTGACCCTGACGGATATGAACATCCATTGTTCCATGAAATCGCCCATCAATGGTTCTATCAGGGAGTGGCGAACAATCCTTATCGGGATGCATGGCTCGATGAAAGTCTCGCAGAGTTACTATCCTCCTACTATCTCGCATATGAATATAAGGACGAGGGAAAGGCATTTGCTTTCTCGAATCAAGTGTTGAACACGGAGAAGCCGGAAAAGTTCTTGAATACCCCGCTGAATGAATTTCAGCGGAATTATGTTTCCACTGTTTACGGAAAAGGGCCGAACTTGTTGAATGATTACTTCGAGAATAATGGAGGAAGAACGGAAGCGTTGAACTTCCTATCGGCTTACTATAAAGAGTATCAATTCAAACATGTTGATTCCGACACATTCGCAGAGTTCTTCGAAGCCTACTACGAAGGCAGCCAAGAAGAATTCCTGACAGGATGGCTTGAATAGAAAGTGAGAGGGACGGACCTCCAAACGGTTCTCTTGGAATTCATTGAGGACTTCGTGGGAGGTCCGTCCCTCATTGTGATTGCCATTTCATCGGGACGAAGACGACAATTGTGATGGATTGTCATAAAGAAAGTCCTTTTGCTGCTACAATCAGATAGGTTTTCTTCAGAATAAGGAGAGGGAACAATGACTGCTGCATTATTGTTTTTCAAGAGCGTTATGATAGGAGTGGCCATTGCTGCACCAGTTGGACCTGTGGGGATCGTATGCATTCAAAGGACACTGGCATATGGGAGGCGGACAGGTTTCTTATCAGGGTTGGGAGCTGCCACGGCAGATGCCTTATATGGGTTGATTGCCGTTATGGGGCTCACGGTCGTTTCAGGTTTCCTTATGGCTCATCAGTTCTGGATTCAAGTATGGGGAGGGACGTTCCTTTTGCTGTTGGGTTGGAAGACATTCACGTCTCAACCCCCTGCATTACATGCAAGGGGACCGGACACTCCTTCGTCGGTTAAAGGATTTTTGTCCGTTTTCTTATTAACGCTCACGAATCCCCTCACTATTCTTGCATTTATTGCGATATTCGGGGTGTTTCGGGTGGGGGGTCCCGATGATTTTCTAACCTCCTTGACGGTGGTATCGGGAGTGTTTTCCGGATCTGCGCTTTGGTGGGGAATACTTGCATTCGTGGGTGGATGGATAAGCAGCAGGATCGGACCGGGCTCACTAAAAATAATCAATCGTGCAGCGGGCATCGTCCTAACGATATTCAGTGTACTCTTTTTAATTGACCTGTTATAACCGTCGGCACTGGTCTAATTGAGGGACGGACCTCCAAAAGGGATTTCTACTTTACATAAGATTCCCGCTTGGAGGTCCGTCCCTCTCTCTTTTAAAACTCCCCATGCTCATTACCCCACTGGTGCATGTGCTGAAGGATGGGCATGAGGGTCATGCCGAGGTCGGTCATGGAGTATTCGACTTTCGGTGGGATGGTGTCGTATTGGGTACGGTTGATGAATCCTTCTTCTTCGAGTTCTTTCAGCTGCTGGCTCAGTACTTTATGGGCGACACCAGGAAGGAGGCGACGCAGTTCATTGTACCGGTGGGTACCCTCCGTCCCGAGGTGCCAGAGGATGACGGTCTTCCATTTCCCTCCGATTTTCCTCAGTGTGTACTCGATTGAACACTTCAGTTTTCCGTTTTGATCGATGGGTGTATCCATATCTTAACCAGTCCTTTCTTACCTAAAGGTTAGTTTCTCACAAAAAAGTGCATTCTTACATAAATCCGCTTCTCTTCGTATAATGAAGTTGTGTTAGATGAAACTATTGAAAACGAAGGAGGAGTCAGTACGATGTTACCATATCCAAGATCATTTTCTCATATCGGACTATCCGTCCCAAGCCTTGAAGAGGCGATAAAATTTTACCAAGAGGTGTTCGGCTGGTACGTCATCATGGAACCTTCCGATGTCGAGAATGACGATACACCGATCGGACAGATGTGCCGGGACGTGTTCGGGAACGATTGGGAGAAGTTCAGAATCGCCCACATGGCAACAGGAGATAAAATCGGGATCGAGCTATTTGAATTTCCTCATAATGAAAAACCGGAGAATAACTTTGAGTATTGGAAGACGGGATTATTCCACTTCTGTATCCAGGATCCCGATGTAGAAGGCATGGTCGAAAAGATCAAGCAGCACGGAGGAAAGCAGCGTATGCCGGTCCGTGAGTATTATCCTGGTGAAAAACCTTATCGCATGGTGTATGTGGAAGATCCATTCGGGAATATATTCGAGATTTATTCCCACAGCTATGAATTAACCTATTCCGATGGCGCTTACTAATTGAAGCCAAAAGGCACGTTCAGCTCTTGAACGTGCTTTTTTTATTGGATAGAGGTTTTCTGCCGCGGATGCAGAATGTATTAGTGTTACTTTCAAAAAAAGTGAGAGAGGAAAACCGCAATGAAAATAATTGAATTACATAAGGATTCAAGCATGTTTGAAGAAGCAGTGAATATATTCTGGGGACAATGGGGGAATGAGGATAACTACAGGTTCTACCATGATTGCATGTTCCATTCCTGCCAGACGGAAGCGGATATTCCCCGTTTTTATATCGCTGTTCGTGAGGGGGACATCATCGGCACGTACGCATTACTAAGAAACGATCTCAACAGCCGTCAGGACCTGTATCCGTGGTTGGCATGTCTGTATGTTCACCCTGACCAGAGAGGGGAAGGGTTTGGTTCAATCCTCCTCGACCATGCTCTCCGGGAAGCTCATAAAAAAGGGTACGACAGTCTTTACCTGACGACTGACCTCGAAGGCTATTATGAAAAATACGGCTGGACTCATTCAACAGAAGCCATTGGACTGAGTGGAGATTCCATGAACGTTTATCAAAAACGGACCAGGATATAAAAAAGCAGCAAGGGGAATGTGATGGGTCACATCCTCTTGCTGCTTTTTTTTGAGAGGTCCGTCCCTCAAATGATTTTCTTTTGAAAGAGGTCCAGTCCGTATCCGATGATGACGGCCAATAGGGCGGGGGTGGTCCAGGCCAGTCCATTTGCACTCAAGGGAAGATGGCTGATGGCGGCCTGAATTCCTTCCATGTTCACGTTGAGGCTTGCCAGCATTTCGTATAAGGAAAAGACCGCCGCGATGCTGACACCATACACATACATCCTTCTGCTTTCCCCGAAGAAGTGCTGAAAGAGGGAAAGGGCTACGAGTACAATCGCCACGGGATAAATGAGAACAAGCAGGGGGGTGGCGACCTTTAATATCATATTCAGTCCGAGGTTGGTCACAGCCATCCCGATCAGGATGAAAATCAGTACATATGCTTTATATGAGTATCTTGGATAAATCTCGTGAAAAAAGCGTCCGCACGCATTGATCAGTCCGATGCATGTCGTCAAACAGGCAATCATCACAATCAAACCAAAAAGGAGATTGCCACTGTACCCAAATAGTTGCTGAGATGCTAACACGAGTATTTCTGCACCATTACTGATAGGTGTTTCATGGGGAATCACCCGTCCGATCCACCCGAGGGAAAGATACACCATCACGAGTCCAATGGCGGCAATCATTCCGGCACTGATGGTTCCGCGGATCAGCTCTTTATTTCCGGAAGCTCCTTTATCTTTCAATCCATTGATGATGACAATGCCGAAAGCCAGGGCTGCCACGGCGTCCATCGTGAAATACCCTTCAAGGAAGCCTTTCAGGAACGGTGCTGACTGGAACTTCTGGCTTGCTTCTGCATCGGTATAATCGAAGGTGATAAAAGCCTGTACGCACAGTACAGCCAGTACTAAGAGTAATATGGGTGTTAAAAATTGTCCGACGAGATCAATCACTTTTTTAGGATTGATGCTGAGCAAGTAGGTCAATCCAAAGAAAGCGATCGAGAATAATAATAATGGAAGCCGACCTTCCACACTGACCATTTGCAAAAATCCCAATTCGTACGCCACATTGGAAGCCCTCGGGATTCCGTAAAGAGCACCGATGGACATATAAATCACGATGGCAAAAACAATCCCGAAAACGGGGTGGACCCGCTCACCAATCGATAATAATCCATTTTTAGAAAGGGATACGGAAATGATCGTCAAAAAAGGCAGGAACACCGCCGTTAAAATAAAACCGGAAATCGCTGCTATAAAGTGGGTTCCCGATTCCATCCCGAGATAGGGCGGGAATATTAAATTCCCTGCACCAAAAAATAACGAAAAAAGCATAAATCCCGAAATCAGGACATCTCTTTTTCTCATAAACACGCCTCCAAATTCATGACCGACTGATAGGCCATCCGTCACATTTTACATAGCACATGAAAAAACCCGCCCCTGATCAGGGACGAGTCTGAACTCGCATAACTAACCATATTCCGTATGTTCCAAACTTTCGGATGCAAAAGTAGATTTGCTATATTCATACTTTTCTTCTTTTTAAAAAATTTCATTAATACTCACAATCTAGCACAGGCCATTTGTGTCGTCAATGAATTTTCCTACTATAATGTTAATTTCTTCTCTATCTTCAGTTATGCAAGCAACAAGTCTGGAATATGTATATAGAAAGAGTAGGGGAGTTGGATCCATGAAGCATGTTGCAGCGGCAATCTATCTTTCTTTCGGGATGCTATTCTTGTTTTTGCAAGGGTTTGACGGGTTTACCGGACCGGAAAATATGAATTTTATCATTTTCTTATTCCTAATGGCCGGGGCATCGTATCTGTACCGGGAAATCAGGGAACGTTTTAAAAAAAAATAGACAAAGGCACGCATGGGGATGCGTGCCTTTGTCTGTGCTGTATGCTTACAATCCAACGGAAATATACTTCACTTCCAAAAATTCATCTATACCCTGGTGACCGCCTTCACGGCCAAGGCCGCTTTGCTTGAATCCTCCGAATGGAGCTTGTGGAGTCGATGGCAACCCATCATTCAATCCGACAATACCGTACTCAAGTTGTTCACTGATCTGGATTCCCTTCGTGATATTATCGGTGAAGACATAGGCAGCGAGGCCATAGATGGAGTCGTTGGCCCGTTCGATGGCTTCCTCTTCGGTTTTGAAGGTGGTGATCGGAGCGACGGGTCCGAATGTTTCGTCATTCATGCACAGCATGTCATCGTTGACGTTCGTCAAAACAGTCGGCTCAAAATATAGCCCTTCTATTCCTTTTCCTCCGTAGGCAACGGAAGCTCCTTTGTCTACGGCGTCTTCCACATGCTTGCGGACTTTCTCGATGGCATCCTCATCTATCAATGGGCCGATATCGACACCTTCTTCTAGCCCATTTCCAACTTTCAGCCCTTTTACTTTTTCAACCAGTTTTTCAGAAAAAGTATCTGCGATGGATTCATGGACATAGATCCGATTGGAGCAGACGCAGGTTTGGCCGGCATTCCTGAATTTGGAGGCAATGACACCATCTACTGCCTTCTCTAGATCAGAGTCGGCCATTACGATGACAGGTGCATGCCCGCCAAGCTCCAGGGATATTTTCTTAACGGTGTCCGCAGACCCCTTCATCAGGACCTTACCGACTTCGGTTGAGCCGGTGAAGGTCAGTTTCCGGATGCGTGTATCTTCCATCCATGCTTCCCCGATGGATTTCGAATCTCCTGTCACGACGTTGATGACGCCTTTCGGGATGCCCGCTTCTTCAGCAAGGGCAGCCATCTTTAATGCAGTCAAAGGGGTTTGATTTGCCGGTTTGATGACGACCGTACAGCCGGTGGCAAGTGCCGGTGCAACCTTGCGTGTGATCATTGCTGCAGGGAAGTTCCACGGAGTGATGACCGCTACGACTCCGACGGGCTGCTTATGGACGAATAATCGCTTGTTCCGCTGAGTGGCAGGGATCTGTTCCCCGTAAACCCGCTTTCCTTCTTCAGCATACCAGGAGATGAATCCGTTGGCATATTGAATTTCGCCGAGTGCCTCTTTTAGCGGTTTTCCCTGCTCGATGGTCATCGTGCGTGCAAGATCCTCTTTGTTTTCATTAATAAGATCATACCATTTTCGAATGAGTTCACTTCGTTCGTACGCAGAGAATTGGGACCATTCCTTGAATGCCTCATGAGCGGCATCCACCGCCTGCGAAGCCTCTTTTTTTCCTCCATTCGGAATGGTGGCAATCACTTCCGATGTAGCGGGATTGGTTACCTCTTTCTTGTCAAGATCCGATCCGGTTTGTTCTCCATTGATGATGAGATTGTAGTGTTGCATCGTGTTCCTCCTTTAGAAAGATAGATTCCCATATGTTTATGACTATGTAGTTTGTCTTAAATTTACAATAGTGTGAGGGAAGAATCCAGTAAAACACTTTCATGAATGACGATGGGCTCTCCATTGTTTAAATACCCTGAATAAGAGGGAAGATAAACCGTATGTTCACAAACAAGGAGGGCGTAGTGATATGAAAGCCATCATCATCAACCAGTATGGAGACAAAGACGTTTTACAGGAAAAAGAAATCGATCGGCCGGCGATCGGCGACAATCAAATCCTGCTCGAAAATCATGCCACATCCATCAACCCCATCGATTGGAAGGTGAGGGCAGGGTATTTAAAAGATATGCTGAACTTTGAATTCCCGATCATCCTGGGATGGGATGCAGCGGGAGTGATCGCTGAAAAAGGGAAGAATGTAAAAGGATTTGAAGTGGGTGACCGTGTATTTGCGAGGCCGGCTACGACAAGGGAAGGTACCTACGCTGAATATGTGGCTGTGGATGAAGACCTGCTTGCTAAAATGCCTGAAAACATGAGCTTTGAAGATGCGGCGGCCATCCCTCTGGCCGGATTGACAGCCTGGCAGTGCTTAGTCGACTTCGGTGAAATCAAAGAAGGCGATAAGGTGCTGATCCACGCAGGATCCGGTGGGGTAGGGAATTTTGCGATTCAAATTGCCAAAAGCTTCGGAGCGCATGTCGCAACAACGGCAAGCGGAAAGAATGAAGAGTTCGTCCAATCATTGGGAGCCGATCAATTCATCAATTATAAAGAAGAAGACTTTAGTGAAGTGTTACAAGGCTTCGACCTGGTGCTGGATACCATGGGCGGGGACGTTCAGTCGAACAGCTATAAAGTCCTCAAGGAAAATGGAAAGCTCGTATCGATTGCAGAGCCCCCGAAAGAGGAGGAAGCGGCTAAGTACGGAGTGAAAGCCGAATTCCTTTGGCTGGATCCAAAAGGAGAACAACTCTCAAAGCTTGCCGACCTTTATAAATCCGGTCAATTAAAGCCAGTGATTGGAGAAACTTTCGAACTGAGCGAACAAGGATTAAAAGACGCTCACGCACTCAGTGAAACGCACCACGCAAAAGGGAAAATCGTGATTAAAGTGAAATAATGATAGGAGGGACGGACCTTTGGAACAAAGGTCCGTCCCTCTTATTATTCAATCTTCATTATTCTCTTCCAGAACGTATTTCAGCTTGGTCAGTTTATTGCTCCAGAACTGTTCGTAATAGGCTAACCAGTCCTTTAGTTCTGCGAGGGGCTCAGGATGAAGGCGATAGATCTTTTCCCTGCCGACTTTTTCACCTGACACCAACTCGGCTTCTGTCAGGATGGCAAGATGCTTGGCAATGGCGGTCCGGCTCATCGGAAAATGGGAAGTCAGAGCCGAAATGGGCATCTCTTTTTCTGAAAGAAGGCGAAGCACTTCCCGGCGGGTCGGGTCTGCAATCGCCTGGAATACGTCATGTTTAACGGCAGACACTTATTCCTCCACAACCTTCCGAAGGCGCTGATCCACTATGCCGACCCAACCGTTCTCCATTCGTTCCCGGATAACGGAGCTTTTTTCGTTCGGTTTTGAAACAACGGCATCATCATGCTTCCAGCCACCATGAATCAACGTGAATTCGGTTTGTGTCCCGACCTCTTTTAAAAGAAATGTGACGAACCAGCCATCCGTATCCCAGGAAAAGGACAGCTTATGAGGCGCATCCACCTCCAATACTTTACATGGAGACGGACCGAAAGGGGACTGAATGTGGAATTCATAACCCTCATCTGGTTGGAAATCATTAGGCATGAACCATGTAGATATGCCTTCTGAAGTGGAGACGGTGTCCCATACTTTTTGAATGGGGGCATTGAAGAGGACGGTCTGGGTAATATCTTGAAGCTGATTGTTTTGATTTGATTTCATATTTCTCGCCTGCTTTCTGTGGATAAAATAACACCAATTGGTTTCATTTTAATGATATAACACCATATGGTTTCGTGTCAACGAAAAGAGGAGAAAGGTGAAAGAGTGTAGAAGTAGTGACTTGGTGAAGATTAGTATTAGCAAAGGAGCTAATAATTATCGAATAGAATATAACCGGTCATAGCAGTGCACAAATTGACAGGTGTACCGATTATTTGAATGGTACATTAGGGTAGTGGGGAGAAGATCAGAAATGGAAATGCTTCATAGGATGAATGACTGCATTCAGTATATAGAGGAAAATCTTGAAGGGGAAATCAAGATGGAGGAGCTTGCCAGGCTCTCGCTGAACTCGAAGTTTCACTTTCAACGGCTGTTTTCTTTAGTCACAGGCTGCACTGTAGCTGAGTACATCCGGAGAAGAAGGCTGACTCTTGCGGCTCAGGAATTGAATCAGCCGAATGTGAAGGTCATTGATGTCGCTTTAAGGTATGGATACGAAACACCCGAATCCTTCTCGAAGGCGTTTCGAAAAGCTCACGGTGTTTCCCCATCCCAGGTGAAAGAATCGGGAACTCCTTTGAAAGCATTCCCGCGTATCTCCTTCCAAATCCAATTAAAAGGGGAAGTTGAAATGAATTATAAAATCGTCGAAAAAGAAGCCTTTCGGGTGATTGGAAAAGGGAAAAGAGTCTCAACCAATAATGGCCAAAACTTGAAGGAGATTCCGGCATTTTGGGATGAGGTGAATACTTCCGGCTTGGACAGTGAGATTTGCGAGGCTGCGGGTAATGATGAAATGCTCGGAATCTGCATGGAGTTTGATTATCCTAATGAAGATTTCACCTATTTTATCGGATCAGAAAAGAAGTCTGAGACTCATCCCCCGCTGGAGGTTAAGGAGATACCTGCTTCCACATGGGCAGTATTTGAATCGGTCGGTCCGATGCCTGACGCGATCCAGGGTGTGTGGAAACGGATTTTCTCTGAATGGTTCCCGTCTACAGGGTATGAGCATGGAGATGCACCTGAATTTGAATTATATCCGCCGGGGAATCCGAATGACGAGGATTACAGGTGCGAGGTCTGGGTTCCCGTTATGAAGAAATAAGGTCATGCTTTAAAAAGTGAGAAGCCCCTGAATCGAGCAGGGGCTTCTTCTTTTAATTGGCATCTTTATACCGGTAGCGATATTGAATGTTTGCCGTGCGTTCATCCGTATCAATGGTAAACCGATTCCACATGCTGTTGTCCCTCGGGGTTTCACTTTTTGGGAGGAAGGGGATCGTTTCATTCGCACCAATGGCCATGGTGCCCGTTTCAATGGTGTCCATTACATTCCCCGAAGAATCATAAAACGCAATCTGAACTTGGACCAGCAGGTCACGGTCCTCAAAATTCCTCATGAATACGAGGTTGGAATAATCCGATCCCCTGCAGGATGAGGAGTTTGAGTAGCAAATCTGCTGTGACAACGAAAGCGTCATCCCAATCGGCTGATCGGTTTGTGTATCCATATCGCTTAAAGATTTATCCGCTCGCTTCATGGCCGCAGCGTAGGTGGATTTCTCTGCGACGGGCAGGACGAAAATGAAAATCATCATCATGGTCAGGCATAAAAGGCTTATGACAATGAAAATGGGAGAGCTTTGCATGATTGATTGCAAAAATGGCGTTCGTGAAAAGATTCCCATCAGGATGACGATCAACATGATAATTCCCAATAATAATCCGCAAACCATCAACATGATCTTGATTTCTGATCCGGTTGGAAGGAGTGGGAAACCATATTCCTCCAAGTAATGAAGGTTTACGATCAGGGTGACGGAAAAGATTACCGCCCAAATTCCTGCACTGATTAAAGCGTATCGCAGGAGGACCCTGTAATGCCGGTGATGGTCCATCAGGGCAAATATATAAATGAGAAACGGAATGGTTGCGATCGGTATGATCAGGAATGCCATGTTGCTTCATTCCTTTCTTCGTTTGAATCGTCGATATACAGTTCTCTATTTGTAAGTGAAATTGTCTCACACAGGTCTTGATTGAATTCATTACCTGCAAACGTCCTTCCAGGCGAAGGAGATAAGGTTTCATACATTTCTTCAAATCGGTCAGGATTCGATTCCCATTTGCTGAACAGGTAAAAATAATGGTCATGCCAAAAGTTATACACCTTCCATTTCATCATCTTCCAGGTCAGGAGGGTGAAATAGATGACTTTCGCAGGCGAGATCATTTTTTTGATCTGGGCTGAAGGCATTTTGCACAATTGACGGAATACCGTGAAACATTCATGCAGTTGTTTCATGACTCCGAGAATAATTGTTTTGTCCACCCCCGCAGTCATAAAATTCCTGTATAGTACTTTATTGTGCTGGCGCGTTCCCTCGTCATACGTCTCCAGTTCGCTCAGAACGTTATAGCAGGAAAGCATGTCGTTCTGTGAACGGCTGGGGACGGCAAAGAGATCAAGAAAATCAAGGAATGCCTGTCGGTCTTTGTCTTTCGTCTTTTTCCTAAAGAAGACCGAACAGATGGTATCCAATCTCTTATAATGCTTTTCTCTTTCTTCAAATGCCTCGAATTCCTCCTGGTCCCTCGTAACGGTCATCCCCCTGGATGTGTGAATGATAATCCGGGCATGCGACTCGCTGTCCTTCTTGAGAAGCTGTATGATGCGATCATCTAAATGATGGACAATGTTCTCTGAAACATCCTGATGATCTGCCACTTCGTATATAGAAATTCTCTCTTGTAGTACGTCGATTAACGTCAAACTGGTCACCTCTGATTTTTTCATGGTATGTATCTACGGATGGAGACCCTGTATGTTTCATTAACCTTATAAATGAGGAATATTTTCCTATACAGAGAGTGTTCATCCTGTTTGTTCCTATACCCGTCTGATTCAAAAGTCATTCCGTATTCAGTGGAAAATAGGAGGTGGTTTGAATTTTTTTCTTAGCCTTCTTTGTTTGTTTACCTGTAATTGTGGACGGAAATTCACAAAATCAGTTGCCTATTTATTAATTTATATGATGAAAACTCTTCAAATCAAGCTGAAAGAGTTATAATGTAAGTAAATGGAATAGATGTCAATTGGAGGTGTGGGAATGGTTCTCCGAAACTCGAAATGGTCATTATGGGCGCTTGCCCTGTTAACACTCGTTCTCTTAAGTAATGTACTGCTGTATCAGCCAATCGTGCAGCAGTTTTTGGCCATTGAACTTGAAAGTGGTGCCGTACTTGGGTCCTTGGTGGATCTGGTCATCATTTCACCGGCACTGGCATATGCGGCTTTTAAAGTTTCAAAGAAGCAGGCGGCCGGATTCGTCGTATTTGGCCTCGTCTTAGCAAGAGTCATCATCCCTGAAGAATACTTCGCACCCTATACGATCCTCCTATACTCCGGGATTAGCTTTGAAGCCTTGTTTTTTCTGGCGGAGCTCGGACTGATCTTCCTTCTCCTCATGAGAATTCCAGTCATACGGACCGAGATGAGATCATCTGAAACAGGTCCGATCTTTTCATTCCTTCCTGCAGTGGAAAGAAAGGTAAGCAGTCTTCCCCTTATCCGAATCGTGGCATCTGAGATTCTGATGGTGTATTACGCCTTCTTCAGCTGGCGGAAAAAAGCACCTGCTCATGCCGGAGCGGTTACAATGCATCATAAGACCAGTGCCATCGCCATGAATATCATGCTTATCCATGCCGTTGCTATCGAAACGATCGGTCTTCACTGGTGGCTTCACTCCAAGATCCCCATCCTGTCATTCATCCTGCTCATTTTAAACGTGTACAGCATTCTCCTCGTACTGGCTGAAATCCAAATAACACGATTGCATCCTGTTGAAGTGAAAAATGGCGAGCTGCGTGTCGTGCAGGGATTAAGGCAGCGACTGATTCTGCCCCTAACAAACATCGAGGAGATGGAATGGGGAGAGAAGAAACCAAGTAAAGGCACCATGGTCTTTATACAGAAAGATTTTGAGGAGATTCATCCTCAAGTGATCCTGATATTGAAGGAGCCCGTCGAAGCGACGCTGTTCATGGGTAGAAAAGAAGAGGTATCCAAAGTGGCTTTGAGAGTGGATGAACCCGAGAAGTTAAGGCGGTTAATAGAGCAACATAAAAATCGTGCCTGATTCTTACCAGGCACGAGCCTTTCCTACCCCATGAGATAAACCTAATCATATTCCCCGATCATCGACTCATCATGGGTGACCAGTGACGGAAATGAAACCAATTTATTACCGGACTGCCTCCTGTGGGATATAATAATAATAAAATCATCCTTTTACCCATATCTTTTTCACAACCTTATCCGTTATAAGCATGAGAGGATGCAAAGGAGTGAAGACAATGCAAATGAGATCGGTATTCAACCTGGACGAAGAAGGGATCGAGGAAATGGTCCTAAAACTGTTCCGGTACTGCTATTTTCTTACAAAGGACAAATGGGACGGGGAGGATCTTGCCCAGGAATCTGTTTATAAAGCCCTCAGTCGATACCCTGATCGGCAAAGTTGGAGTCCTGCTTTACTGAAAAAAATGGCCTATCATCTGTGGATCGATAAGGGACGGAAAGAAAGCAGGGAATGGATTGGATCTGTCCCGGAGTCAGGTGTGGAAAACCATCCAAAAGAGTGGATCAGTCCGGAGATAGTCGGCATGCTTTCTAACAGATTGACCCCTAAGCAACTGGTTGCTTTCGTATTAAAGGAAGCCTTTCAGTACAAGATTTCTGAAGTGGCCTTACTACTAAAGCTGACAGAAACAGCTGTGAAGGCTTTATTGAACCGGTCCAGGGCAAAATTGAAAAAGATCTCCGTCGATGATGAATGGATAGAACGTGACACATATTGGGATGAAAATCTCCAAAAAGAGCTGAACGCCATTTTATATCGGAGCCTGAAAGCACAGGATCCGAGTCTGCTCATCGCCTACATTCCGACCCTGCTTGCATATGGACCGGTCCAGATGGTGCCACCGGTATCTCCTTCGCCTTCGAACGTCCTCTCGATGGCTGCATAACGAATGAGGGAGGAAGAAGACATGAACGCAATACCTTATGTAATTGAACAATCAAGTAAAGGAGAACGTTCCTACGATATTTACTCACGGTTATTAAAGGACCGGATTATCATGGTGAGTGACGAAGTGAATGATCATATGGCCAATAGTATCGTTGCTCAATTATTATTCCTGGCAGCAGATGATCCAGATAAGGACATTTCCTTGTATATCAACAGTCCCGGCGGCTCGACTTCTGCGGGGTTCGCCATCTTTGATACGATGGAGTACATCAGCCCCGATGTGCGGACGATCTGCACGGGCATGGCGGCATCATTCGGGGCGATGCTGCTCTTAGCAGGCACGAAAGGAAAAAGGTTTGCCCTGCCTAATAGTGAAATCATGATCCACCAGCCGTTGGGAGGCGCCAGGGGGCAGGCGACAGACCTTGAGATTTCAGCGAAACGCATCCTGAAATTAAGGGAGCATATCAATGAAATCATAGCTGAGAAAACGGGGCAATCGGTTGAAAAAGTTGCATTTGATACAGACCGTGACTACTTCATGAGTGCCTATGAGGCAAAGGAATATGGGATCATTGATGAGATTATCGAGAAGAAGAAGTGATGGATGTGTGGACGGTCTTGATGGCCGTCTTTTTTTATTCAGCTGCTGAATAATTGGATGATTTCAGCAGCTGAACGAACAAGATCGAATACAGGTGGATGATTGTATACCCCCTACAATCATCACAAGATATACCATAACATGAGAGCTGTATGGTAAAATAAACCACAAATGACAGGGGGGGTAACAAGTGACATTATTTTTCATTTTGGGTATTGTCGGGCTTTTCTTTTTTTCGAAAATCCCGAGGGAGAGAATCTATACGTTTAAGTGGATTCAATCTCTAAAAAAGCATAATTGGTTTCAGAATCCCTGGTTAGTCGGGGTATTTTTGTTTGGGATGAATCTATTATTATTCGGTACAACCGGGCTGCTATTGTATGGGACGACTCTACTGATGATTCCATATGTTCATCTCGTTATTATGATGCTTGCCACTGCGTTGAGTCTTCTCCTATGGAGTTCACTTGTCCGTTCAAAAGTGTGGGGGAAAGGGGAACGATGGAAAGCAGGAACGGTCGGAAGCAATTTTTATTTGGTTGTTTTTTTGTTCATCCTGTACCAATGGGTCACGTATGTACCCCAGTATCCTGGTGAAGACGGATTTATGGCCTTCATCGGTTTTTTCCTTGGGTTAGTGGTGACGGGTATGGCATTCCTCATATGTTTTGTGATCATTGTTTTTCTTCCAATTGATAAGCGTGTATAAGGGATGGCGATTGCTTTCCTTTTCCAATCCATTCTATTATCCTTGTAGAATAGATTCTGATGAAAAGGAGGTTTTAGCATGAAAACAATACATAGCGATGTGATTCAATTTCGCGGTTCCCATTATGACTTCGGGTTTATGCAAGGGGAACGGATAAAGGATTCCATAACGGTAAGAAATCGTGAGAATCAGTGGAAGGTACGAAAACCCAGGTTTTCCATCAGTATTGAAGAAACAAAGACTGCGATCGGAAGATTTGCCCCAGGGCTCTGGGATGAACTCCTTGGGCTGCAAGAAGCCCTCCAGTGGCCGATGGAGCGGGTGCTGAAGGAGTTTGGCGGCTACCGGGTGGATTATGTGAAGTCCGGCTGCTCGATTGTAACGGGTGAAGACTATCTGATCAGGAATTATGATTATCATCCGAAAACGTATGAGGGAAGATATACGTTTTATCAGCCAACGGATGGAGGATACGCCATCATCGGTCCCAGTCAGCGCGTGACGGGCAGGATGGACGGGATGAACGAACATGGCCTCTCATTGGGGTATAACTTCATGCACCGGAAAAATCCCGGCGATGGTTTCATTTGCTGTATGATCGGACGATTGATCCTTGAATCCTGTAAAGATGTTACCGAAGCCGTCGACATGCTGAAGGAAATCCCTCATAGGCATTCGTTCAGCTATGTAGTGTATGATCACAGTGGGGAGACGTATATCGTGGAAACCTCACCACGTGGGTTGGCGACTCGGAAAGCCAATGCATGCACCAACCATTTTGAAATGATGACGGATGAGAACAGAAATCACCTGGTCGATTCTAAGCGGCGATTGAGCATCATTAAGGAAACGGGTGATCAAGACGCTCATAGTGCATTCCGGTTAATGAATGACAGTGATAAAGGAGTATTCTCGGATCTCTACGGCAGCTGGGCAGGCACGATTCATACATCTGCTTATTTTCCGAAAGAAATGAAAGCATGGTTTGCCCTTGGCGGAGACCGGGAGCCTGTTATCTTTGATTTTGCCGAATGGCTAAAGGGTAAGGATGTTAAACAGGAAAAAATGACGGGTAAAGTGGATACTGATATTCCGTTTGTTCATATGGATGAGGGGGCGGATTGGTTCCGGAACTAAATGTAGGACTTCAGGTTTACTCCTGGAGTTCTTTTTTTTATGAATGGATGGCGATGAAAATTCCATTTTACTAGCAGAATTTTTCTGTTTTTTCCTTAAATGTAGGGCTTTTAGTCGGTTTTACGTTATTTTGCAATAGTGACAAAATAGTCACATAGTTTTTGGATATTGAATCAGTATAATAGAACTAGAAAGGTTTTGTAGGAGGGATGCGAATGAGTCATCAGAAGAGAAATTGGCTAGAACGATTAAGAAAGTTGAAGGGGTATAGCCAAGAAGAAATTGCCTATTTAGTTCATATCGACAGGTCCTACTATTCTAAAATTGAAAGTGGCGTCAGAGTACCAAGCAGGAGGTTGGCAGAGGATTTGGCAGAGCTGTTGAATTTTCATGTTTCCGTCTTCGAGTTGGAGGAAAGTCCCTTTTATTTTGCCCTGCAAGATTCCCCGATGGTGATTGCCCATTTTGATTTAGAGTTGAGATATACATGGATTTTCAACCCCCATCCGGACTTTGATCCTGTTTCAGTAATTGGTAAGCGGGACGTGGAATTAGAAGATAATGATGGTACCAGGGAATTAATGAAATTAAAGCAAGAGGTCATTAACGTTCGTACATCCATTAGAAGGAAAATCTCGTTTCCGTTATCCGATCAAACATATGAATATGATGTTACCTGCCACCCCTTATTTAATCATAAAGGTAAACTGATTGGCGGAAGCTCTGCCTCCACTCAACTGATTAAAGAAGAAGTGCAGATTCCGGAATGTGAAGTTCCCTCCTGATAGGATAGTCCAATTGAAGTGAGAGAGGGGTGTAGACATGCATGATTCCGTCTTAACGAACTTATTATTGAATTTTTTATTTATTGTAGTGGGACTCTTGCTATTCGCCCTTTATTACGATGTGACAAAGAAGCAACCCTCTAAAGGAATCGTCATCCTGCTTTCTACGGTTACGATCCTGTTATGTGTGTTGTTTAGTCATAAGCTGACGAATGGAATTTATGTCGATTTACGAAGAATACCCTTTTTTCTGGCCAGCTTATATTTTGGACCGGTCGTATCATTTGTTTTGATGGTCATCATCATAGCTTTACGCTACTTGATCATCGGGAGCGGTCTGATCCATTTAGTGATCCTCAACTATTTTATCAGCTTTATCATTTTGGCAGCCTTTTCAAAAGGTTTCCTGAGGGCAAAGAAAAAAGAGAAAATGGTCTTTGCCGTTGCCATCTGTTTTAGTATGACGATCTTTAATCTCTTATTTGGATATATCCATCAAGCCGAGATCTCTGTGGATGAGTATCTTTATCTTGTGATCATTCCTTTGGCTGCCACCATGATCTCTGTGATGATTTCGGAAATGATACGGAAAGTAATGATGCTGAGAAAAACATTCTCCCAACATGAAAAGCTGAGAGTGGTGAGTCAATTGGCTGCCAGTATATCTCATGAGATACGAAATCCTCTAACATCCTCCAAAGGTTTCCTGCAGCTTGTACAAGAAGAAAGAAACGAGAAAACACAGAGGGAATTTATTGAACTGTCTTTAATAGGGATTGATCAGGCCACACATGTCATAGAGGAGTATTTGACGTTCACAAACTCGGCTAAGGATAAAATAGAACGTATAGATGTGAAGCATTCCATCCTCGAACTGATCGAAAACCTGAAATCTGAGGATGGACAGGTTTCATTCCGCCATCAACTTATAGATGATGTGTATGTGGATGGTCAACGCAACAGTTTTCGGAAATGCATTGGGAATATTATAGCAAACGCCATAGAGTCCATGCCTCTGGGTGGGGAAGTATCCATCTCCATGGTTGAAAAAGAAAACCTTATGATTTCCATTTCAGATTCTGGTGAGGGGATGACGAAGGAACAAATTCAACGATTTGGAGAACCCTTCTTTACGACAAAAGATGAGGGAACGGGCCTCGGGATGATGGCAGCCACTATTATTGTGCATTCGATGCAGGGCAAGATCCAAGTGGAAAGTGAGCTGAATAAGGGTACCACCGTTTTTATAGAATTGCATAAGTCCCTGAAGGCAGATACAGGTTAAAAAAGGAATCCCGGCGAAAGCGGGATTCCTTTTCACATTATTACACAAACTTCACGATATCTTCATAAGGACGGCGTGATTTAGGTGCAGGTTCATTAGCGCGGTAACCGAATGCCACCATGACAGAAATGCTGAAACTGCCGTCTTCAAGTAAGCCTTCCTCATCCAGCAGCTTATTCATTTTCTCAATGTCAAAGCCTTCGATCGGGCAGGAGTCTACGCCGATCTGGGCAGCAGCGGTCATCATATTACCAAGGGCTATATACGTCTGCTTTCCGGCCCAGTCGTAAAGAGGACGGTCGCCTTCAAGTAAATCGAAATCAACCTTCTGGAACTGTTCGATCCGTTCTAAATACTTTGCCAAATGATCCTCAGGCATGTTCTTTTTATTTTTGAAATGATCCTGTAAATAGTCTGAATCGTACTTGGTATCCTGTTTGGTTCTCGCCAGGATTACGACGAAATGACTCGCCTCAGGCAGTTTACCATATGCTCCCCAAGCGGTGTTCTTGATCTTTTCTCTAAGTTCAGGATTTTGGATGACCAGGAATCTCCATGGCTCGAATCCGAAAGAACTTGGAGACAGGCGGCCCGTTTCCATAATGAATCTGAAATCGTCATCAGATACTTTCTTATTCGGATCGAATTCTTTGGTTGCATGTCTGAAATGGTAAGCATCTAGTATGTCTTGCTTGATTTGGTCTTTTGTAGACATTGAACATTCACTCCTTAATCCAATAATTCCAACATGTTTAACTTACCACAAGACCAGGAGGTTAATCATGTGATGTGTTTTATGTAACTCTTTTAAGTCAATGAATTCCATTAAACCAAATGGGGAAGTGGGTAAAGGTATCTTATTTTCGGATACCTTTTTCGCTGTTGTAAAAAAGTTTGTAAGAATAGCCTTTGAAAATATCTATAAAAATGTGAAACTTTGTTTGACATTTTTGGGGTGAAGGGAATAAGATGAACATATAATTTGCACAAGGGAAACTTTTTAACATAAAGACAATATAATTTACCGGAGGAATGAAATATGTCCGAAGTCAAGAAGCTGCTTCTTTCAGAATGTAAACCAGGCGACCGCGTTCTTATAACATCACTATCATTAGAAGGTACCATGAGAAGAAGATTATTGGATCTGGGATTTGTAAGGGGAGCCGAGGTAGCGGTCGTTCAAAAAAGCCCACTCGGTGATCCAATGGCCTTTCGGGTGAGTGATACCACGATTGCCCTTCGTAAAGAAGAAAGTTCAAGGATTCATGTTGAGAAAATAGGAGGTGCGTAAAGATGGAATCATACAGAATTGCTCTTGCAGGAAATCCGAATACGGGGAAAAGTACATTATTCAATCTGTTGACGGGATTAAGACAGCACACTGGGAACTGGCCGGGTAAAACAGTGGTGCATGCAGAAGGTGAGTTTCATCATAAGGGGAAGGATTTCACCATTGTCGATCTGCCCGGAACCTACTCCCTCTACTCCAATTCAACAGATGAAGAGGTTGCGAGGGACTATATTATCTTTGATAAGCCGGACGTGACACTTGTGGTATTGGACGCAACGTCCCTTGAGAGAAATATGAACCTAGCCCTTCAAGTGATGGAAATGACGGATCGAGTGATCGTAGCCCTCAATTTGATGGATGAAGCGAAGAAAAAGGGAATCGAAGTAAACAGTGAAGCACTAAGCAAAACACTGGGCGTACCGGTTGTGAAGATATCGGCAAGAAATAATACGGGCATAGAAGAGTTACTGGATACCGTAAATGAAATGGCTCAAGGAAATGTACCGACCACTCCATACCGCATGACCTATTCTGCGGATATCGAAGCGAAAATTGAAGAGCTTTCTCCAAAAGTACGCCAAATGATCGGGGATGAGTTTCCGATTCGATGGATTTCCCTGCGATTATTGGATGGAGACGAAAGCATACTCAACTCGTTGAATGATTACTTCCGGAGGGAACGAAAGGGAGGAGGATTTTCCAATGTCTCAGTCAATGCAACCACATAATGGAGATCAGGGTCTTCTGCATTTATTCAATCATGCGAAAGGGATGTCGAGTGACAACCTGCGGGATGAGATTGTAGAAAACATTTATTCGACGAGCAGAGGGATTTGCAAGGAAGTCGTAAAATACAAAAACAAAGAACGGATCCATTCCGAAAAGCTGGATAAAGTGCTGACTTCACCTATTTGGGGATTCCCCATCATGCTTGCCATGCTTGGAGCGGTGTTTTATTTGACGATTGCGGGGGCGAATATCCCATCGAGCATGCTGGCGGAAGGATTTGCCTGGATGGAAGGGAAGTTGACCCTGCTCTTTAACGCCATGAATGCACCGGCATGGCTTCACGGTGTACTCGTTCTGGGGTTCTTCAGGGGTACAGGATGGGTGATCAGCGTCATGCTTCCTCCGATGGCGATTTTCTTCCCGGCTTTTGCTCTTCTTGAGAATTACGGGTATTTGCCCCGTGTCGCCTTCAATATGGATCGCCTGTTTAAGAAAGCGGGAGGCCACGGAAAGCAATCCTTGACGATGGCGATGGGCTTTGGGTGTAATGCTGCTGCCATCATGTCGACGCGTATCATCGAATCACCGAGAGAACGGATGCTTGCCATCCTGACCAATAACTTTGTCCCTTGTAATGGTCGCTGGCCGACTTTGATCCTGCTTGCTTCCCTGTTCATGGCAGCCGGGTATGCCGGTGGGATGGCTTCCCTTGTGACCGCCGGAATGGTCATGACCATGGTGTTGATCGGAATTGTCGTGACGATTTCGGTGTCGTGGATACTGTCCAAAACGGCACTTAAAGGAGTTCCGACCCATTACACACTCGAGTTACCTCCATATCGTCGTCCAAAAATCTGGAGTACCATTTTACGCTCGAGTAAAGATAAGTCCTGGTATGTGTTAAAAAGAGCGGTGATCGTTGCCGCACCAGCCTCGATCATCACGTGGATCATCGCCAATATCCATATTGGTGACACGAGCATCCTCATGCATTTTGTACAGTTCCTTGATCCGTTCGGGCAGGCACTTGGGATGGATGGGTTCATCCTGGCCGCCTTCATCATCGGGCTGCCTGCCAACGAAATTGTGGTGCCGATCCTGATCATGGCCTATCTTTCTCAAGGGGCGATGCTTGAACTTGATGATCTGACCGAGTTAAAAGCAGTCTTCGTCAGTCATGGATGGACGTGGTTAACGGCACTGAATATGATGCTCTTTTCCCTGCTCCATTTTCCTTGCGGCACGACCCTTGTGAATATCTATAAGGAAACGAAGAGCAAGAAATGGACGTTCCTGTCCTTTGCGATTCCGACAGCGATTGCAATCGGGGTCACATTCCTGGTAGCAACGATTGTCAGGGCATTGGGCTGGGTGTAAGACATATGAAAGCAAATCCCTTTTAGGAGGGGTTTGCTTTTTTAATGTCTGAAAAGAAGCGGGAATCGTGGTACGATGGGAGAGCATATATACGGCAGGTTCAATAAGGAGAACAGAATGACCGAACATGATTATGATACATTACTGAATATCAAAACGGGCGATCGTCAAATAGGCTTTCATAGATCCTTTCACTATCATCGCTATGAACCGACTCCATACGCGGCATTACAGGAATTATTTCAGAGTTATGAACTGAAAAGCAATGATCGGGTCGTGGATTTCGGATGTGGGAAAGGCCGCTTGAACTTCTTTGTTCATCATCTTTTTCAATCGACTGTCATCGGTGTCGAAATGAACGACGAGTTTTACGGTGATTGTATGAGGAATCTTTCGTCCTACCGCGAGAAAACAAAAATCAGGAACGATGCGATTTCCTTTCGCCATTGCCTGGCTGAGGACTATGAGATAAACCCGGCAGACAACCGTTTCTACTTTTTTAATCCCTTTTCCGTTCAAATTTTTATTAAAGTCATCAATCATATTCTATTATCAGTAGAATCCTTTCCACGTGATATCGAGATTCTTCTGTACTACAGCTCGGATGATTATGTTCATTTCCTGGAGGATCATCCATTATTTCAGCTGCGAAAAGAAGTTGTGTTAACAGGGGAGTTCGCGAAGAACGAATATGAGCGGTTTCTGGTTTATGGGTTGATGTACTGATCAGAACTTTTGATTTATCCGCTTTCATATTGGAGAATGAAATAGAAGATCTAACAAAAAAGGAGGCGGATGGCATGAGAATATTGGTTGTAGGAGCAGGGGCCGTCGGGGGATACTTTGGAGGCAGATTGGCAGAGAAAGGTGAGGACGTCACGTTTCTCGTGCGGGATAAAAGGGAACATCTGCTGAAGGAACATGGACTTCATATCGAGAGCGTTCATGGCGATTATCACTTTCAGCCGAAGACCCTTAAGGCTGAAGAAAAAGCAGAGCCCTTTGACGTGGTCATATTATCCACCAAAGCGTACCACCTGAAAGGGGCCATTGATAGTCTAAATCCGTTTGTAGGGGAGAACACAATGATTCTTCCACTGTTAAACGGCATGTCCCACGTCGATGACCTGATCCAAGCATTCGGAGAAGAAAAGGTGATAGGCGGCTTATGCTTTGTCGAGTCCACACTTGATGGTTCAGGTAAAGTCATTCAGACAAGCCCTATCCATGACCTGGTGTTTGGAGAGAGGAATGGAGATCGGACGGACCGGATCACCAGACTGGAAGAAGCTTTCTCTGGAACGAAAGCGAGCTTCCGATTATCCGATACCATCGAGCAGGAAATGTGGCATAAATATCTCTTTATCACCACCCTTTCAGGAGTTACATCCCTATATCGTGCCCCAATCGGTCCGATCCGGGAGACCGGTGAAGGAGAGGGGCGGATCAAGGCGGTCCTTTCTCAGGCAGCGATGGTCATGAGGAAGTTGGAAGCGCCCCTTGGAGAAAATATTGAAGACGCTCTTTACGATAAAATCAGCGGGATGGGCTACAGCATGAAGTCTTCCCTACAGCGTGATATGGAGAAGAATCTATCAGTGGAGGCCGATCATTTATACGGTTATTTACTGGAGGCTGCCGAGGGTAAGGACGTAGAGGTCCCTGATTTACGTTTGATTTATGGGAATTTGAAGATTTATGAGATTGCGAGTCAATGAGAATGGGAGACATCGGATGCCTTTTTGGGGGTCCGGTGTTTTTTTGATGGGCGGGTTCAGCAGCGGAATCAGAGGGGGGAATCACCTGCTGAATATCAAGGTGAAGACAGCAGCTGAATCAAAAGCGGAAAATCTGCCGATAAATGAACCAAAAAGAAACCTTCCTTCATCCCAACCGTATATACTTATTGAACCTACTCTACTCAAAAAGGAGGCCCTCCCATGAACAGACTCATCACCATCAGCGCTGTACTCGTCGCCATCGCCACCATCATCATCTGGCTCACAACCAATGTCACCAATGCCCTCTCACTGCTTGCAGCCTATGGAATCATCCTATCCTTCCTCGTCTACTTTTCATTCTTTAAAATCAAAAAAAGATAAAAATCGAGGGACGGACCTCCAATCATCTCTTTTGCGGAAGCAAAAGGATGGTTGGGGAGGTCCGTCCCTCTCAGTCGACTGCTTCTAATAGGAAGTCGACGATGTGGATGGCTCGCATTTTGTCCGACAGGCCTTCCCGTTCGATGCCGAGTTTCATTTGGAGGAGGCAGCCCGGATTGGAAGTGATGATGGTGGTTGCCCGGGTGTCTTCGACGTTTTCCATTTTGTGATCGAGGATCTTCATGGACATGTCGGATTCGACGATATTATAAATTCCTGCAGATCCGCAGCAGTGGTCGGCTTGTTTCATCTCGACGTAATCGGCCCCTTCCACGGATTGGAGAAGTACTCTTGGCTCCATGAATGTTCTTTGAACGTTTCTTAAGTGACAGGAATCTTGATACGTGATCCGTTGTGGCGAAACATTCAATGTCTTTTTATGAAACTCCAATTCTACCAGAATCGAGGAAATATCCTTAATCTTATTTTTAAATCGGACAGCACGGTCTTGCCACTCGGGATCATCTTTCAGTAAGTGATCGTAATCGACAAGAAAAGCTCCGCAGCCACCGGCATTCGTAATGATGTAATCGACCCCGTTTGCTTCAAATGCTTCAATATTCCGTTTTGCGAGTCCCTTGGCGGCATCCTTTTCACCGCTGTGTCCATGCAGGGCCCCGCAGCAGGTTTGCGTCTTTGGAATCACGATGTCACAGCCTGCCAGTTGAAGGAGTTTCGTGGTGGCATTATTGGTTTCCAGAAACATCGTATCCATCAAGCAACCGGAAAAGAATGCGACTTTTTTCCGAACCTCACCAATCGAGGAAAGGGAAGTAGGGCGTTCCTTCATCTCTTTCAGCTTTGGAACCTGGGGTAGTACGCGTTCCATCGTGGCCATGCTTTCAGGGAACAACTTCATCACTCCCGTAGTGTGTACAGCCTTCTGCAAACCGGAACGCTGATAGATTCCGAGAAGATTCGTGACCATCCTCATTCTGTCGGGATGTGGGAATAAACCTTGGAATACGGTCTTCCTGACAATCCGGGCAGGGAGGGTATGCTTTTTATTTTGATTGATGATATCTCGTGCTTCTTCCAATAAGTGACCATAGTTCACACCGGATGGGCAGACCGGCTCACAGGCCCTGCATCCGAGACAAAGGTCCAGTGTGCGCTCGACTTCTTCATCGGGCTCGATCACACCATCGACGACTGCCTTCATCAGGGCGATGCGTCCCCGTGGGGAGTGTGATTCCTTGAACCCGGATTCGATATAAGTGGGACAGGAGGGAAGACAGAATCCGCATCGCATACAATTCAACAACTCATCTTCATCCATGCGATCTTTGAATGCCTGTTGAATCTTTTGTTTTTCCTTGACGGTCGTCATCTTGAAATCACCACACGTTTTCTTGATTCTTTCGCAAATACTTTATTCGGATTCATGATGTTATTGGGATCGAAGGATTGCTTGATCATCTTCATGGCACCAATCCCTTCAGGTCCAAGTTTCCATTCGAGATAAGGGGCCTTCATCATCCCGACGCCGTGTTCCCCCGTAATGGTCCCGCCCAATTCGATGGCATGGGCGAAGATTTCTTCAAAGGCAGCTTCGACCCGCTCCATTTCATCATGGTCCCTGGCATCTGTGGCAACGGTCGGATGGAGGTTTCCGTCCCCAGCATGGCCAAAGGTGCAAATCTTCAACTCATGGCGCTCGGCTATATCATTGATTGCTTTCACCATCTTGGCAATTTCGGAGCGGGGTACCGTGGCATCCTCCAAGATTGTCGTCGGCTTAAGTCGGGCAAGAGCCGAGAGGGCAGAACGCCGGGCAGTGCGAAGGGCATCTGCTTCGATTTCGGTTTTAGCTAGTTGAACGGATACGGCATCGTTTTCTTCACACACTTCTTCGATGCGCTTCATATCACGTGCGACTACTTCGGGTGGACCGTCCTGTTCAATCAAGAGGACTGCTTTCACATCCGTAGGCAGTCCGATTTTGGCAAAATCCTCTACCACTTCCAATGTAGGCTGATCCAGAAATTCCAGGGTCGTCGGGATGATCCGATTCGAGATGATGCTCGATACACTTTTTGCAGCTGCTTCTATGTCCTGATAAAGGGCAAGCATCGTCTGTTTCGTCTCCGGCATGGGAACGAGCTTCAATGTTGCTTCAGTGATGACACAAAGGGTCCCTTCCGAGCCGACAAACAGACGGGTCAAGTCATACCCGGCCACATCTTTTGCGAGTTTCCCGCCTGTCCGGATGATATCACCATTCGGGAGGACCGCTTCAAGGGCAAGGACATAATCCCGGGTGACTCCATACTTCAACCCTCTCAAGCCGCCGGAGTTTTCATTGATATTCCCTCCGATGGTGGAGATTTTCATGGAACTTGGGTCGGGAGGATAGAAGAGTCCCTTGGCTTCAACTGCGGTAATCAAATCAAGTGTTACTACCCCGGGCTGGACGGTGATCGTTAAATTTTCTTCATCCAATTCGAGGATTTTGTTCATATGGGTGAAAAGAAGGACAAGACCGCCTTCAGTTGGGCACGTACCGGCACAAAGGTTCGTTCCGGATCCCCGTGGGACAACGGGAATGGCATGCTCATTGCAGATCTTCACGATTGCCGATACTTCTCCCGTTGACCGGGGAACGATGACGGCATCGGGCATGGATTGGTAGTTGGGTGTTGCATCATAGGAATAAACAAGCTTTTCAGCTGGGGTATCACGGTAATTATCTTCACCGACGATGCCGACGAACCGATTCTTGATATCAGGAGTGATCATACTGGTTTCCACCTTTATTAGCGAGTTTTCAATACTGTTCATAAAAGAGCAGAGAGACGGTACCCGACTGTGGTCAAGGTCCGTCCCTCCTGATATATTATTTTGTGATGGTGGGGCTTGGTGTGATCGACCCGAGGATGACGGGTTTTTTCGCGCCGGTTGCCCCAGGGACGTTGCCTGGATTGCCGTATAGCGTTTCGTTGGCTAATAGTGCAAAGGCAATCGCTTCTTTGGCATCGGAGGAGTATCCGATATCTTCCTGAATGAGGATTGTCACTTCAGGGAGAAGTTCCCTCATCATTTGGAGAAGGGTCCGGTTATAGCTTCCCCCGCCACCGATGATGACCTCATTGATCGGATGTCGAGGGAAGACGAATGTATTATACGCATCCGAAATGGAAAGGGCGGTAAAGTAGGTTGCCGTCGCAATCAGATCTTCTTTCGGGATATTGGTGTGTTCCTGAAGAATCCGGTTCACAAACACCTCACCAAACAGTTCCCTGCCGGTGGATTTAGGCGGCGCTTTCTGAAAGAAATCCTTTTCCCACTCCATCCATTTCCTTGCTGCTTCAGGATGAACCGTTCCCCTGGCGGCAATCGATCCATCCTCGTCAAAAGACAAACCGAATAACTTCTCGCACAGTCCATCGATCACCATATTCCCGGGACCAGTATCAAAAGCAAACACTTCTTCAAGGGAGCAGTTTATCGGCAAGACGGTCACATTCCCGATTCCCCCAATATTCTGGAGGAGCCTGCCCCCATCCTTTTTCCGGTAGAGAAGGAACTCTGTATAAGGGACAAGGGGAGCACCTTCCCCTCCTGCAGCCATATCCATGGATCGGAAATTGGATACCACCTGTGTGTTGGTCCGGTAGGCAATCACGCTCGGTTCTCCGATTTGAAGAGTGGAAGCAACCGAATCTTCCGTATGAAAAGGCTGATGATAGACCGTCTGTCCATGGGATCCGATAAAGCTGAGCTCATCAACAGAGATGCCTGCCTCCGTACATACTTTCTCTACGGCATCGGCGTATACGTCTCCAAGCTCAAAATGAAGGCTGGATAAAAGAGGGGTGGAGGAATGATCAGGACTCATGACATCAAAGATTTTCTTTTTCACCGGTTGTGAAAAAGGCGTGGTTGAATACTGGACAAGCTCCACCACCGTATCCGTCCCTGCTCCTTCGATGGAAACAAGGGCGGCATCCACAGCGTCAACGGACGTGCCGGACATCAGCCCGACTGCTAAACGTTTACTCATCATACATACCTCCCCATTTGTATCGCTTCAATGATATCCACTGCGCCTGTAGCAGGGGAAGTGGTATCGGTGATGAAAGTCGGTTCGTCAAACCGTTTTGAAATCGTTTCTTTAAAAATGGCTTGAACAACCGGATTGTGTTCAAGCACACTGCCTTTTAATGCAATGACCGGATGTGATTCAAGTTGTAACTTCTCGATTAATGCGCTTGTCTGCCCGGCAAGGTGTTCGCCGGCTCTTTTTAATAAATGAACGGAATATTCATCTCCGGCCTCTGCTTCCTCGTGGATGACTTTCGCAAGCCGGGCAATCTCCCCTTTTGAAGAAGAATAAATGAATCCTTTCAATCCTTGGGCTTCAGTAGCGTTGATGTTGTTCAGTATCCTGAGGGAAAGGGGGGAGAGGGGGATGCCTGAGTCCATTTCCCTGACGATTTTTTTGCTCGCTTCGATGGCAAGATGGTAGGCACTGCCTTCGTCCCCAAGTAAGTGGCCCCAGCCCCCGGTCGTTCCTTCTCTTTTTCCGTTCCTTCCGTAACAAATCGATCCCGTGCCCGCGATCGTCATCACACCATTCCGGTTACCGATCAAACTGAAATAGGCAAGAGTGGCATCGTTTATAAGAATGATGGGAAGAGAAGTCATCCTGCTCAATTCAGACTGAATCCTTTGTGATAGATTTCCCGACCCGCCGCCTGCCATCCCGATCACAATATGTGTGGCCGCTTCTCTAGTCTGGTCCAGGCATTGTTGAACGACGGACGAGAGGTTGCGCAATGCTTCCTCGTACGAGACTGACGGGTTCCCGTGTCCGGATAAACTTTGGAAAAGGATATTTTTCTCCCTATCCATGACAAGTCCCTGAACCTTCGTTCCGCCTGCATCGATTCCTATTATTCTAGTCATCTCTTAAACCTTCTCACAAGGCTTGAAGGCAAATTTGCCCCAAGGTTTCAAATAATCCAAAAGGAATATTTCTTCTTCACGGATCCTGCCCACCACGTTCGTTTTACCGGAGTTCTCCATATCCTTGAGGGCAATCTGAAGTTCTCCCGCGTATTGGGCATACAGGTCGTTTTCAATGATGATGTCTCCACGCTTGATGTCGACGTTGTTATGGGGCGCAAATTCTCTTCCTCTGTATTTGACGCGGCTTTGAGTGGACCGGATCATATAATCCGATACATCTCCACGGTAAAAATGGGGTTCTTCAAAGATGATCGTTTTCTCTAGATCAGTAGTCGTTTCATGAGTCTCGACGGTAAAAGTGAGCTTCGATGTATTCAGTTCACTGAGCAGCTGCATCTCACGTTCCGATGCATAAGCATTGCTGATGATGACGTCGTCAATCAATCCAGTAGCAAACAGATGCTTGGCCTGGACATCAATAGGAAGGGATCGGTGCATCTCAAGTGTAGGCAATCCTTCTGTAACGGGCCATGGACCGAATGTGGCATCCGCGGAAGACACAAAGGCTGCCGTTCTCATACCGAAATCTTTGAATTTCTGGCTGCATTCGATAAAGAAAGGATAAGATAAACCGGAGTAACGGTGCGGATAGAAGTTATGGCACCCTAATAATTGATCCTTATTGGGCTGATACGTCATGATGTTATCGATGTATTTCGTGGCATTGCTCATGTTCAATTCGATTTTTAATTCATAGGGGTTATACGACATCATGGATTCCTCATGCCCGGTATATCCGAGGTCAAGGCGGATACCGTGAGCACCCAGGTCGGCAAAAAAGGATAGGTCATCGTAAGAAATATCCAGCTCTTTGAAAATACGTGGGCTGATGTCTGCGATGACTTCCATATTCTTCTCACGGGCAAACTTGATCGTTTCCTTGAAGTTCGCAATGATGCCGTCCTTGTCTCCTTCAACGGATAATAAGCAGGTAAACACACGTTGGAATCCATAAGAAGCGGCAAGGGCCAAATACTCTTTATCTTTTTCAGTTACAGAATGATTCGGATAGATTGAAACGCCAAGTCTTTTACTCATCGGGACTCCTCCTTAATTAGATTGGCTTTCGAGTGCATGGATTCTCTTTAACATAGGAATCATTTGTTCTATTAATGAGATTTCACTGATCGACGTCATCAAGTGATCCTGTGCATGAATCATAAGAAGTGATTTTTCAAATTCTTCCCCGTTGATTTCGGCCTGTATCAGGCTTGTTTGCGTCTTGTGGGCTTTATTCAGTTCGTCATGGGCGGTCTTTATCATCTCTTCCGCCTCATCGAATTTTCCCTCATGGGCTTTAGCGAGGGCTTCGTAAGCGGTACTCTTCGCATTCCCACCGTTTGATATGATCTCAAAAATCTCCACTTCCACGTTGCGGACCTCTGTCATCGTGTATTCCTCCCTGAACCTTTTTAGAACTCTTTTCTACTAATTTTGTAAAATAAAAGTTTAAATATTTTAGAATAATATTGAAATTTAATTTCATTATCGCATATAATCATATTAAACTGAAAGCCTTTTCAAGACAATCATTTTTTTGGAGGTGACCATGACAGAATTCCAGGTTTTAAAACACATCAAAAGTCAGATGGAGAGCTTTACACCGTCTGAAATAGCGGTTGCTCAATATGTGCTCGAATTTCCGGAGAAAGTGATGGAGATGACCACAAAGCAACTATCACAATCATGCGGCAGCAGTGAAGCCGCCATCATCCGGTTCTGCAAACGGATCGGGATCAACAGTTTCAGCGGCTTGAAGATCGAGCTCGCGAAAAGCACGAACATCGAAGAAACGAAGAGTCATGACATCAACACGCTCCTCTCCTTTGAAGATAATCTTGAAACCGTCTTCAATAAAGTATTGGTCAATACCTATCAAGCCATCAAGAATACGGAAAAGCTTTTTTCCATCGATGAACTCGGCAGGGCGGTCAATGCGTTCCATGAAGCCGAAAGAGTCTATCTGTATGGGGTTGGCGGTTCCGCCGTGGTAGCGGAAGATTTCACCCAGAAGCTGTTGAGATTGAACTACCTGGCGTTTCAGGCAAGCGATATCCATGTCCAGATGATGATGGCTGCGAACTTAACGGAAAGAGACGTGCTCTTCGTCGTCTCAACATCCGGTCAGACGAAGGAAATCCTGAAGCTGATGCATGTCGCAGAGGAAAAGGGAGCCACCATCGTCCTGTTGACACAGCACGGAAAATCACCGGCAAGAAAGCTCGCCGATATCGTACTGACGATTTCCGAGGAGGAACATAATATCCGAATCGGTACCATGACGGCAAGAATTGCTCAACTCGTCGTGATCGACGCTTTATTCGTGGCATTATGCATGAAAAAAGGACATGGCGTTTACGAGCAAATTATTCATACACATGAAGTGGTTCAACGAATGAAAGAGGAGGAGGAATAGGGATGAAAGTATTATTCGTATGCTCTGGAGGGATGTCCAGTGCGATCGTCGTCAATGCCCTGAAGAAAGAAGGCACAAAAGAGGGGATTGAAATGGAAGTCCATGCTATCGGAACCGGGGAAGTATCCGAGGAAATCTCTAAGGGATGGGATGTATGTATGGTAGCACCTCAGATCAGACACCGTTTTGATCAAGTGAAGAAAGCCGCCGATGAGGCCAATGTTCCATGCGGCCCGATTCCGCCACAGGCTTACACGCCGCTTGGAGGGCCGACTTTATTGAAAACAGTAAAAGAATTGACAAACTAACTTAATAGGAAACAAGGGGGTAGTAACATGCAATCGTTTGTGAACTTTCTGGAGAATAATTTGTCAGGTCCAATGGCCAGACTCTCTGAACAAAGGCATTTGCAAGCAATCCGGGATGGGGTTATTTCAGCACTGCCATTTATTATCGTCGGTTCATTCTTTCTGATCTTAGCGTTTCCGCCACTGCCTGACGCCTGGATATTCGGGGACATCAAACAGTGGGCAGCAGACAATATTGTCGATATCTTGATTCCGTATCGTCTGACCATGTTCATCATGTCACTCTATGTCGCCTTCGGGATCGGATACAATCTCTCGAAAAGCTATAAACTGGATCCTTTATCCGGGGCACAGATCTCAGTCGCGGCACTTCTATTGACGATCACACCGAAAGTAATGGACGGAGAAGGCTGGGTCCTTCCAATGACCAACCTCGGTGGGCAGGGATTATTTGTTTCCATGGTCGTCTCGATCCTGGCAGTTGAAATCCTGCGTTTCTGTAAGACGAAGAACATCACGATCAAAATGCCTGAGCAAGTACCGGCATCCGTTTCACGAAGCTTTGAAGCACTTATACCTGTAGCAATCGTTATTTTATTGATTTCATCCGTTACTGTCCTAGCAGGGGTTGATCTGCATAAGTTGGTCGGTGTCGCGGTCGCACCATTGGTCACTGCCGGCGACAGCATATTCGGAGTATTGGTTCCGGTATTCCTGATCGATTTCTTCTGGTCCTTCGGGATCCATGGAGTATCCGTTGTGGGAACCGTGGCCCGTCCACTATGGGAAGTATTCCTTGTGAACAACGCTGATGCGGTTGCAAGCGGGCAAGCGATCCCGCATATCGCTCCGGAAACGTTCTATCAATGGTTCATCTGGATCGGTGGATCAGGAGCCACGCTTGGTTTGGTCCTTGCAATGGTCTTCTTCTCCCGTTCAAAATATTTAAAAGCATTAGGGAAAACATGTCTTGTGCCGGGTCTTTTCAATATCAATGAGCCTGTCATATTCGGTGCTCCAATCGTATTGAACCCGATCTTGATCATCCCATTCATCACAGTACCTTTGATTACAGCCACTCTTTCGTATGTGGCCACCACTGTCGGTTTGGTATCACCAACCTACATCATGCCGCCATGGACACTGCCTGCACCAATCGGCGCGTACCTTGCAACGGGTGGTGACTGGAGAGCGATCGTCATGGTTCTGATCAATGTAGGAATCTCATTTGCTATCTATTTCCCATTCTTGAAAATGTATGACAAGAAAATGTTAAAGATGGAAGAGAGCGAGCAACAAGCGGCATAGAAAAGCGGAAGGGGCTAGCCCTGAGGCGACAAGCATAAGACGAGTCATCCGGAAAGGCGTCCTTTGCCTTTTTGGATGAATTGGCTTATGACCTCGAGCCTCAAGCCCCTGGAACTGGACAGAGAAAAGCGGAGGCGGCTTGCTCAGGCCCGACAAGCATAAGGCAAGTCCACCGGAAAGGCGTCCTTTGCCTTTTTGGTGGGCTGGACTTATGACCTCGAGGGACTAGCCGCTGGAGCTGGACAAATGTTAGCATTTTTATAAGAAAACAGAAGTGGGAGTCCTAGGATTCCCACTTCTTTACTAGCATAAGGAGTGATGGAAATGACAGAAACCGTGGTGCCAAAGAGAATCGGTTTTAAAAGTGTGTTTGTATTATTGATCTCTGTATCTATTGGACTTTTACTTCTTTCTAAACCATTGATGAGCACGGGAATCGCAAAAGAATGGAGTATGTTTTTGGCTACGGGCATTTCAGCTTCCATCGGGCTTTCATACATTTTATTGAAAATTGAAGGACCTGTGGAAGATGCTTCTATTAAAAAGAAGCGGATGCTACTGGCTGTCGTAGTCAGTTTCGTCATAAGTTTCATTCTGGCTTTCGTGGCCAGGTAACTGGAGGTTCTTGCAATGAAAAAAGGAATCAGGATCGTCACGATCGGCGGGGGCTCGAGCTATACTCCCGAGTTTGTTGAAGGATTGATCAAGCGGTATGATGAGCTTCCGGTGAGAGAGCTGTGGCTTGTGGATATTGAAGAGGGAAGAGAGAAGCTGAATATTGTCGGGAATTTAGCGAAGCGGATGGTGGAAAAGGCAGGAGTCCCGATGGAAGTCCATCTTACACTGGACAGGAGAGAGGCGTTGAGTGGCGCGGACTTTGTCACGACCCAGATGCGGGTCGGACAGCTGAAAGCCCGGATTCAGGACGAGCGCCTGCCGATTAAGTATGGGATGATCGGTCAGGAGACGAATGGGGCGGGGGGACTCTTCAAGGGAATGAGGACAATACCTGTTCTTTTGGAAATTTCAAAAGAAATGCAGGAGCTTTGTCCGGATGCATGGCTGATCAATTTCACGAACCCTGCTGGCATGGTGACAGAGGCGTTACTGCGTTATGGATCGCATCCGAGAGTTGTCGGTGTTTGCAATCTTCCCGTAAATACGAGAATGACGTTGGCAAGACTACTCGCCGTCGAGGTGAAACGCTTGCATATCGACTTTGCCGGACTCAATCATATGGTCTATGGACTGGACGTACTGGTTGACGGGGAATCTGTATTGGAGGAAGTACTCGACATCATGAGTGATCCCGACAGGCAGGTCAGCATGAGGAATATTGCACCCCTGCCGTGGGAGCCTGAATTCATCAGGAGTCTGGGAATCATCCCTTGTCCATATCACCGCTATTACTACAAAACGGGTGATATTTTAGAAAAGCAGCTGGAGGAATTCAAGACGGGTACGACTCGTGGGGAGGTCGTCAAGCAGTTGGAGAATGAATTGTTTGATTTGTATAAGGATGAAGGCTTAGCGATTAAGCCTCCGCAGCTTGAAGAGCGGGGAGGTGCTTATTACAGTGATGCAGCATGCAATCTCATATCGTCCATCTATAACGATCGCGGGGATATCCAGACTTTGGATGTACGCAATGACGGGGCTATCAGTGATTTGCCAAGGGAGTCTGCCGTGGAAGTGAACTGTGTCGTGACAAAAGCGGGACCGAAGCCGATTGCCGTCGGGGAACTCCCCGTTTCAGTCAGTGGGCTTGTGCAACAGATCAAATCCTTTGAGCGGGTGGCTGCAGAAGCATCCGTAACCGGTTCCTATGAAAAAGCACTGCTTGCCATGACAATCAATCCGTTGGTGACGGATGATGTGAAAGCGAAACAGCTGCTGGATGAGATGCTTGAGGTTCATAAAGAGTATTTGCCTCAGTTTGGTGAGCGGGTGACCCATAATTAAAGATAGGAAACGTCCCAATTATGATTTGGGACGTTTTTTTGGTGGACTTATTATCGAGTTTGGACATTTTATTATCGACTTTCGCGCTTTTATTATCAACTCCATATGAGAATCATGACCCGTGACGGAACGGCTCCTGTTTTATTTTCAAAACTGGCATACTTATTTTCAAAACAGACCAACTTATTTTCAAAAACCAGAATATATTTTCAAAACCAACCAACTTATTTTCAAAACACTCCAATCCCCTGTACATCTTTCCCCGGGACGAGCATACCTTGATAAAAAGAACACGAGCTAAGAAAGGGTGCACCGTCCATGATTCCGATGAAAACAAAGGCTGCAGCCTCATTATATGCCACAATGTCCATCAGCTTCTGGGGCATTTCCTTCGTATCGACGAAAGCGGTGCTGGATGCCCTTGATCCGTATACACTCCTCGTATTGCGGTTTGCAATCGGAGCTCTGTTTCTGCTCATGCTCCTCCTATTAAAAGGGTCCAGGATAATAATCCCTCTTAAGTATATCCCCCACTTGCTCATCCTTGGGGTCCTCGGAGTCTTCATTCATCAAGTCATCCAGGCGACGGCCCTACTGACCATCGAGGCATCATCGGCAGGATGGATGATTTCATTTTCTCCGGTGTTCACCGTCATCCTCTCCATGATGTTCCTGCATGAAAAAATGACTCTCCCTAAAGCCCTTGGGATGATCATCGCGATTACGGGTGTGCTGATGGTAACGACTGCGGGGAGCGGACAGTCAATCGGATTTACTGTTAACATCGGGTATCTCCTGATGATTCTCAGTACATTGAACTGGGCGGTATACTCGGTGCTTCTGAAAAAGCTTCGCATTGAGCTGCCATCTCTCGTGATTACCTTTTACATGAGCCTGCTCGGATTCAGTCTGACCATCCCGTTTCTCATTCGCAACCGCGGCTGGGAAGGCATTTCCCAACTATCACATGTGGAGTGGGGACACTTGATATTCCTCGGTGTCTTCGTCTCGGGGATTGCGTATTGGTACTGGGCGAAGGCGTTGGAAGTATTGGATGCGTCCAAGGTGTCGATGTTTCTCTACCTTGAGCCTGTTACAACTCTCCTTGCCGCCATCCTTCTCCTGCACGAAAAAGTTTTTCTCATAAGCATCCTGGGTGGAGTCATAATTATAATAGGAGTTGTCATTGTCAATGGTCAGATGATTTCTGTCTTCCATCGGTTTCTATGGAGGAAACGATAACATCAGGAGGGATCCGCAGTGACGTTAGAGAATCGGATAAAGGATCGATTGGATGAATTGTCTCATCCTTCAACGAGAGAACTTAAGGAAGTCTTGCAGTCTATGAATATACGTCTTGAGGATCTACATCCTTACCTGCAGTCTCCGGAAGGAAAACCTTATTATCGAAAACTCCTTTATCAAAATGAAGCAGTGGAGCTCCTCGTCATGAATTGGTCGGATATGGAATGTGCCCCGCACGATCACGGGGATTCGAAGGGTTGGATCCAGGTGATGAATGGGACTTCCATCAACACGATCTTTGAAGTGAAGGATAACAAGCTTCCTCAGGAGTTATTTGATCGGGAATACAGGGAAGGATCTTTCTTTTTTGCACCGAAGAAAGGGGTTCATAAAATGAAGAAGGGGAGTGCAGGGAATCTTGTGACTCTCCACCTCTATTCACCGCCCATTCAAGGGATGATGGTGTACGATTTGGAGAAATGTGCGGCCTGTGTGGTATCGGATGAATGCGGGGCATGGTGGCCGGATCATATGAGGGAAAAGGTAAAGGACATACAGTTAAAATAAGAAGAAGCGTTTCTCCACTACGGGGAAACGCTTCTTGCTATGATTATCGTACTCTCACTGTTTTCGCGTCCTTGCTTTCAATACCTGTCGGAGATACGGAGGTAACACCATATGTGTACATTCCACCTTCTGCAGCAGAAGTGTCTTTATACGTCGTGACGCCTTCTTGAGAGTACACGACATCCACGATATTCGCAGGATTCTTGTAATCTCCTTCTTTCACGCCGTCAAAGCGATAGATGACATACTTTCTTGCATCTGAATGTTTCTTGTCATCGATGGTCAAGGTGACATCATCTTCCTGCTTATCCGCTTTTACCGTGTTCGGTTTCTTCGGAAGGTCATCATTGTTCCAAGGAGTGGCTGGTGTCAAAGCCTTTTCCGTATATACTTCATTGCGTAAGATATCGGCGTACCCAAGTGGGTTCTCGAAAATTTGTCTTAAGGAGAAATGCATTTGGCCAAGGGCTGTACCGTTAGCACGGTTGTCCATAATTTGCCCAGGCAGCTCATAAGGATTGAACCATTCCTGGTCAAAATTGTCCCCGACCTTATAATCGGCCATCCCGATATACAGATTCACCGGATGTTCATAGGAATACTCGTTTACTTCCCGGCTCCACCAATCGAGTAGGACGGAGTAGTTGGCGACGGCGAGTTTCCTGGACCAGTAGATTTGCGGTGTGATGTAGTCGATGCTTCCATCCTTGATCCATTGACGGGTGTCGGCATACAGGTCATCGAAATTCGTTTGTCCCGCTTCTGTCTCGCTTCCCGTCGGATCATCGGCAATATTTCTCCACACGCCGAATGGGGAAATCCCAAATTGAACATAGTCTTTGATGCCTTTGATTTCAGTGTTGATATCAGCGACCAGTTCATCGACGTTGTTGCGTCTCCAGTCATCGATATTGTCGAATGTGCTGCCATATTTCTCGTATGTATCTTGATCTGGGAAGCTTTCTCCTGCAATTTTATAAGGATAGAAATAATCATCCATATGAACCGCTTCTATATCATAGTTGCTTACTAGTTCTTTCACTGTATCAATCAAGTAATCTTGTACTTCGGGAATTCCAGGGTTGAGATAGTATTGTTTACCATATTTCAGTACCCATTCCGGATGAAGTTTGGCCACGTTGTCGTCCGCGAGAGACTCAATCGTTTGATTCGGCATCGTGATCCGGTAAGGGTTGACCCACGCGTGTACTTCAATTCCCCGTTTGTGTGATTCGTCCAGCATGATGGCAAGTGGGTCATAGCCTGGGTCGGTTCCCTGCTCATCACCCGTAATATATTGGGACCATGGGGCAAGATCGGAAGGATACAAGGCATCGGCAGTCGGCTTGACTTGATAAATAACCGTATTGAAGTTCAATTCTTTCAAATCGTCCAGGGTGCTCACCACCCAATCCGTAAATTCCTGCTTGTCCATTCCAGGCTCCATGTCAATATTCGTCACTGTCGCAATCCACGCAGCCCGCATCTCATGCTTCGGTTCAGACGTCCCGGATGCCTTCGCTTTCCCGGTAGAAAAGGGAAGAGCCAGTGAGAACAACATCACGGCCATAATCATGTACTTTACTGCTTTCATTTCTCTACTCCTCTCTTACGGTTATAAAGTAACCGCTTTCATTTTATTGAAATAATACTTCATTAAATTTTATAAAAACGTGAAATATTATTTCTCCTTTCATTATAAGGGGTTCTATTACTCTGGTATATAGTACCAATGAGGTGAAAAATCTGAATATTCAGCCGTTAATCGGGAGGAAAGAACCAGGTGAATTGTTCTAAAAAGAATAAAAAGGGAAAGAATGAATACGGAAGTGGTGTAAAATAGAAGAGAAATGTAAAAAGGGAGAGGATGACATGTTCAAAGATCTACCGATCGATCAATGCGATTTGGATAAGTATACATTCGTGGACGTACGGTCTCCTTCTGAGTACAGGGAAATGACGATTCCGGGCAGCCTGAATATACCCGTTTTCGATGATGAAGAAAGAGCAGAAGTAGGGACATTATATAAGCAGGTGAGTAAGGAAGTGGCGACAGACCGGGGACTGGAGATTTTTTCAGGTAAGCTTCCCCGATTCATTAAGGAGTTCAAGAAACTTGAGGGTGAAATCGTCGTGTTTTGCTGGCGGGGTGGTATGCGAAGTAAAGCAACCGCTACTTTCCTTGACCTGATGGGGATCAGGACTTCCCGGATTCTGGGAGGGGTCAGGGCTTATCGCCACTGGGTGCTGAAGGGGCTTGAAAATATTGACATGAAGCCTGCTTCTTTTGTACTGAACGGTGGGACAGGCACCGGGAAGACCGCGATTTTGAAGAAGCTCCAAGAAGAAGGATATCCGGTTGTTGATATTGAAGGCCTCGCCAACCATAGAGGGTCCATATTCGGTGAAATCGGACTTACTGCCAATAACCAGAAAACGTTCGATTCCCTACTCCTTCGGGAACTGATGAAGAAGCAGGATTCTCCTTTCCTTTTATTTGAAGCAGAAAGTAAGCGGATTGGAAAGGTTCTCCTTCCTGATTTTCTCATTCAGGAAAAGGAAGAGGCATTTCATATCTTCATTGAAATGCCCATGAAAGAGAGGGTCGGGCATATTTTAGACGAGTACCGCCTCCACGAACATCATGAAGAGTTTGTGAAAGCATTCAGGTCCATCAAGCGGAGGATCCACAGTCCGATTGCAAATGAAATCGAGGCTGAGCTGAAGAAGGGAAACTATGAACGGATTTTGGAACTGCTCATCGAATACTATTATGATCCGAGGTACTTACATATATGGAATCAATATCCCGAGGATCGAAAGACCACGGTTAAGGTGAATTCAATCGAAGAAGCATACCAAGAAATCAAGAAACTCCTTCCCGAGAAAAGCCCCTTGTTTTCCAATCACTAAGACCTTTGCCCATGAGGATGGGTGAGGTCTTTGTTTTTTGATGATATGTATTTAAAGAAAAGAGGGACGGACCTTCGAATGTTCGAAGGTCCGTCCCTCTTTTTGTTTGAATCGGAGAACGGGAGGGAATAGAAAAGGAGTTTCAGAGGTGGAATGTTGAGGGAATTCCGTATACATATTAGAGGTCCGTCCCTCCAACGAAAGACCCGATTTGATGATGGATTTTTGTTGTTGAAAAAATTTTTTTAGTGATGTTTTTGTATGAAAATTCATGGGGGTTTTTGATGAAATATGCTTAGGGACACGAATTATTGTAAGCGATTTCTTTGTGTTTGTATCAAGCTTTTAAAGATTCTGAATATTAAGTCAAAGACAGCGTGGATATATCAACGTTCTTTCTGTTTGTTACATATATATTTGGAAAATATGCTTGTTTTCCATTAACAAAATTTTTCGTTTTTTCTAAATTTCATGATATACTAACGAAAATTAAGAAAATTTAATTAACCGGTTAATTATTCAAAAAATATACAAGTTTAGTAGAGGAGGACATTGGATGAAAACGAATCTTCCTGTAGCGCAAGGCATGTATGATCCTGCGCAAGAACATGAAGCATGTGGAATTGGAATGATTGCCAATATTGATGGGTCGAAAAGTCATAACATCGTTCAGAATGCCATCAATATTTTATGTAACTTAGAACATCGCGGAGGACAATCGGCCGATACGAGTACCGGTGACGGTGCAGGTATCCTCACTCAAATCCCCCATCATTTCTTCAAGAAGCAATGTGAGAAAGAAGACATCATCCTTCCCCGTAAAGGAGAATATGGAATCGGGATGGTGTTCCTTCCTGAAAATTTTGAGAAGCGCATGAAGAGTAAAGAAATCTTCGAACGCATCATTGAAGAAGAGGGGCAGAAGACACTTGGCTGGAGACCTGTTCCACTCAATGATTCCTTTGTAGGGAAAGTAGCATCGAAGTCAAAACCATTCATCCGCCAAGTCTTCATTGGCGTATCGGAAGACATAGAGTCCCGGATGGATTTCGAGCGAAAGCTGTATGTGATCAGGAAAAGGATTGAACAAGAAGTCGCAACTGATGAAGGGCTTGAGGATGTATACCTTTGCAGCTTGTCTTCCACGACCATCGTGTACAAAGGGATGCTCATCCCCGAACAGCTCGATTCCTTTTATATTGACCTCAACCATCCTGAGTTCCGGTCAGCTTTAGCTCTTGTACATTCCCGCTTTAGTACAAACACTTTCCCAAGCTGGCAACGATCTCACCCAAACCGATATACGATTCATAATGGAGAATTCAATACATTGCGAGGCAACGTGAATTGGATGCGCGCGCGTGAGAAATTGTGCCAATCCAGTGCTTTCAAGGAAGAAGACCTGAAGAAAATCCTACCCGTCATCGATGAGACAGGCAGTGATTCTTCCATGTTCGATAACTGCTTTGAATTCCTTCATTTATCAGGTAGATCCCTTGCCCATACGGCTATGATGATGGTGCCTGAGCCATGGGAAAACGACGATACGATCCATCCTAAGAAGAAAGATTTTTACGAATACCACAGTTGTCTGATGGAGCCGTGGGATGGACCTGCAGCCCTGGTATTCACCGATGGAAAGCAAATCGGGGCGTGCCTTGACCGAAACGGACTGCGACCTGCCCGTTACTATGTGACAAAAGGAGGCATGATCGTTCTCGGATCCGAAGTGGGGGCCCTTGATATTTTTGCCGATGACATTGTGTACAAAGATCGCCTCCAGCCTGGAAAGATGCTTCTCGTCGATCTGGAAAAAGGGAGGATCATCCCGGATGAAGAGATCAAGCTCCGTGTCGCGTCCGAGCATCCATACAGACACTGGCTCGATAATAATAAGTTCGAACTTGAGGACCTTCCGGAAACGACCCAGGAAGTGGCACGATTGGATTCCGAGGAAGTGCTCCTTCAGCAGCAGGCATTTGGTTACACGACAGAGGAATTGAACAAAATCATCAAGCCGATGGTGACCGATGGAAAGGATCCGGTCGGTTCCATGGGATACGATTCACCGCTTGCCATTTTATCAAAGAAGCCTCAGCTTCTATATAACTATTTCAAGCAATTATTTGCCCAAGTGACTAATCCACCGATCGATGCGATCCGTGAGCAGATCATCACATCTGTCGGTACAACGATCGGAGCTGAAGGAAACCTGGTGAACCCCGGTCCTGAAAGCTGCAGACATATCCATTTAAAGACGCCGATCATCACAGGGGAAGAGCTTGAAAAGCTTCGTCATCAGAAAGAAAAAGGATTTAAGGCAGTTACGTTATCCATTTTATTTGATGTGACCGAAGAAGAAGATCAGCTTGAACGGACCCTGGATGACCTTTACGAAAAAGCTGACCAGGCCGTAGCAGACGGTGCGACACTCCTCATTCTTTCCGACCGCGGGGTGGTGAAGGAGAAGGCGGCGATTCCGTCACTCCTTGCCGTTTCCGGACTGCATCATCATTTAATCCGTCAGGGGACGCGTACAACCGTGAGTATCCTCCTGGAATCAGGGGAACCAAGGGAAGTGCATCACTTTGCTACCCTGCTTGGATATGGTGCTGAAGCCATCAATCCGTATCTGGCCTATGAAACGCTGCGTGACTTGATTGAAAAAGGTGAGATTCAAGATACCAATTATGAAAAAGCGGTGCAGCGTTTTGTGAAAGCAGGAACAGATGGGGTCATCAAAGTCCTATCCAAAATGGGGATTTCAACGATCCAAAGTTACCGAGGTGCCCAAATCTTTGAAGCAGTCGGCATTCATCAGGATGTCATCGATAAATATTTCACCCGTACCGCATCAAGACTCGGGGGAATCGGTATGGATATCATTGAAAAAGAAGTTCTCTTAAGACACAGAAAGGCATTCAATGACCGGAAAGATAACCAGAGGACCCTGGAATCCGGTGACGAATTTCAATACCGTAAAAATGGAGAGGATCATGCGTACAATCCAAGTACGATCCACACTCTCCAGCATGCATGCCGCACGAATAATTATGAGTTGTTCAAGAAATATTCCAATATGCTGACAGATGAAAAGCAGAATCTCCAATCCCTGCGCGGCCTTCTTTCGTTTAAAGAATCGAAGCCCGTGCCGATTGAGGAGGTAGAATCAGTCGAAGAAATCTGCCGCCGCTTCAAGACCGGTGCCATGTCATTCGGATCCATCAGTCAGGAAGCCCATGAAGCATTGGCGATCGCCATGAATAAAATCGGCGGTCGGAGCAATTCAGGAGAAGGCGGGGAACACCCTAGCCGTTTCATTCCAGATGAGAATGGAGATTCAAGGCGCAGTTCGATCAAACAAGTAGCCTCAGGCCGCTTCGGCGTAACGAGTCACTACCTTGTGAATGCCGATGAGATTCAAATCAAGGTCGCTCAAGGGGCCAAACCTGGTGAAGGGGGACATCTCCCTGGTAAAAAGGTGTATCCTTGGGTTGCTGAAGTAAGGGGATCGACACCGGGAGTGGAGTTGATTTCGCCACCGCCTCACCATGATATCTATTCGATTGAAGATCTGGCCGAATTGATTTACAACTTGAAAAATGCGAATCCTCAGGCCCGGATCAGCGTCAAGCTGGTATCCGCCGTAGGTGTAGGAACGATTGCAGCGGGTGTGGCAAAAGGCAGGGCCGACGTTGTGCTGATCAGTGGATATGACGGAGGGACCGGTGCTGCACCGAGAACCAGTCTGAAACATACGGGACTGCCTTGGGAGATCGGTCTTGCCGAAGCCCATCAGACCTTATTGTTAAATCGACTTCGTGACAGGATTGTCGTTGAGACGGACGGCAAGATGATGACGGGCCGGGATGTGGTCGTCGCATCCCTTCTTGGAGCAGAGGAATACGGGTTTTCGACTGCGCCACTAGTGGTCCTTGGCTGTGTCATGATGCGTGTCTGCCATATGAATACATGCCCTGTCGGAATCGCGACACAGGACCCTGAGCTTCGTAAAAAGTACACAGGGGACCCGGAACATGTGGCGAACTTCATGCGTTTCGTTGCTCAGGAAACAAGGGAGCTCATGGCTCAGCTTGGTTTCAGAACGATCAATGAAATGATTGGACGAACCGATATCCTCGAAGCGAACGAAGCAATCGATCATTGGAAAGGCAAAGGGATCGACCTGTCAGCCCTTCTCTATCAACCGGATGTACCTGAGAAAGTCGGCAGATATGCGACCCGTAAGCAGGATCATGAGCTTGAGAAGACATTGGACTTCCAAGAATTGATTCCACGCTGCCGCAATGCGATTGAAACAGGGGAGCCGGTTGAATGGACGACGGCGATCCGGAATATTCACCGGGTGACAGGAACGATGCTCGGCAGTGAAATCACCAAACGATACGGGGCGGAAGGACTACCTGAAGATACAATCCGTCTGACATTCAAGGGTTCTGCGGGTCAAAGCTTCGGTGCATATATCCCTAAAGGATTGACATTGAGACTTGTCGGGGACTCCAATGATTTCGTCGGAAAAGGATTATCAGGCGGGAAGATCATCGTCCATCCCGATCCGACCGCTACATTCATCCCTGAGCGGAACACGATCATCGGAAACGTTTCTTTCTACGGGGCTTCCGGTGGAGAAGCTTATATTTACGGCGTGGCAGGAGAGCGTTTCTGTGTCCGTAACAGTGGAGCACAGGTAGTCGTGGAAAGCGTCGGGGATCACGGATGTGAATACATGACTGGAGGTAAAGTCGTCGTCCTCGGTTTGACCGGACGGAACTTCGCTGCCGGCATGTCCGGTGGAGTCGCTTATGTCCTGGACGAAGACGAAACCTTCCGCTCCAGATGTAATCAGGAACTCGTCCTTGTTCAGCCATTATTTGATCCGGAAGAGATGCAGGATGTATACGATATGATCGAGCGATACGTTCACTATACAAGCAGCAATAATGGAAAGAAAATTTTGGCGAACTGGGAATCATACGTGTCTAAATTTGTGCGCGTGATTCCGAAATCCTATCTTAAGATGAGAGAACGGATCAGTGAGCTTGAAAATAGTGGATTAGAGAAATTCGATGCGGAAATGGCCGCATTTGAAGAAGGTACAAAAGAAGAGAAAAAAGTATTGGAACCCGCGAAATAAAGAGGGAGGGGGATATGATGGGAAAACCAACCGGATTCATGGAATATACAAGACAGACAACGGCTGAGAGACATCCAGCCGAACGAACGAAAGATTGGAACGATTACACCACTCCTCTTTCGGAAGAAGAAATCAAGAAACAAGGGGCACGCTGCATGGACTGCGGCGTTCCCACTTGTCAGTCCGGAATGGAGATCAACGGGTCGACATCGGGATGCCCTGTGTATCACCTGATACCCGAATGGAATGACCTTGTGTATCAGGGACAATGGAAGGAAGCATTGAAACGCGAGCATCAGATGAATAATTTCCCTGAGTTCACCGGGTTCGCCTGTCCGGCTCCTTGTGAAGGGGCGTGTGTGCTCGGAATCAATGAGCCGCCTGTTGCCATCAGGACCGTGGAACGCTCAATCATTGAAAAGGGATTTGAAGAGGGCTGGGTCATTCCGGAACCACCTCAGTTCCGCACAGGTAAACACGTGGCCGTCGTCGGATCAGGTCCTGCCGGGTTGGCTTCAGCTGCGCAGCTGAATAAAGCAGGTCACCTTGTCACAGTATTTGAAAAAAATGATCGAGTTGGCGGTCTCTTGACGTATGGTATTCCTGAAATGAAGCTTCCATACTCAGTCGTGAAGCGCCGTGTCGATATTTTAGAAGAAGAGGGCATTGAATTTGTAACGAATACGGAAGTCGGGAAAGACTACACGGTGGAAAATCTTCGGGAGAACTTTGACGCCGTCATCCTTTGCGGGGGAGCGGCCGTTCACCGTGACATACAGGTCGATGGACGTGATCTGAAAGGCGTTCATTATGCAATGGAATTCCTTCACGCCAATACGAAAAGTTTACTGGATTCGAACTTACAGGATGGCGAATATATTTCTGCTGAAGGGAAGAATGTCATCGTCATCGGTGGAGGGGACACGGGTACAGACTGCCTGGCCACTTCCGTGAGGCATAATTGTAAAAGCCTGACTCAGTTCGATATTTACGATAAAAAAGGTGCGATGCGGGATGAAGTGGGCAATCCTTGGCCCCAGTACCCGGTCATTCACCGTGTGGAGTACGGTCAAAAGGAAGCGGCCGAAGTACTTGGCGATGATCCCCGTGCGTACGCTGTCATGACGAAGAAGTTTGTCGGTGATGAACATGGCCATATCAAGGAAGTGCATACGGTCAATGTGAAACTCCGCTATGACGAAAATGGAAACAAGATCCGTGATGAAATCCCGGGAACTGAAAAAGTATGGCCGGCGGACCTTGTCCTTCTGGCCATCGGATTCAGCGGACCGGAGCAGGATCTGATCAAAGAGCTTGAAGTCGAAACAAACAGCAACTCCACTGTGAAAGCGGAGTACGGAAACTACATGACAAACGTCGATGGCGTCTTCGCTGCAGGAGACATGCGACGTGGTCAGAGCCTCATCGTCTGGGCCATCAACGAAGGCCGTGAAGCAGCCCGCGAATGCGACCGCTACCTCATGGGCACAACTGAATTACCTTGATCTTAGAGGGACGGACCTCCGTCGGGCTGGATGCCTGATGGGGGTTTTTTGTGCTTTGGGGGACGGACCTCTAAATGGAAGAAGAAAATTATTGTGGGATGATCTAATATTTGCGAGGATGTGGATCTGAAATTCGTTGAAAAGAGAAGGAGGTAGCTATTTTCTAAGGCAAATGTGTTGAAACATCAATTATATTGGTTTGAACGTGCATTGAAATTTATAAATAGGTCTATAATCTATGATTTAGACGGTCCTGAAGAAGCTTTCAAAAGAGGTCATAGAGATAATTGCGTCATTTTCGTAAGTGATCGGTTTGACCCCCTAATTACTGACGTTTTCTCCAAGGGGCTTACTTGTTCTTAGTTTTTCATTTTGTTTTTCCTTCTTCGCTTTTATGAAGAAGGAAAAACCTTTATTT